>JAQGLQ010000339.1 GCA_028292785.1 Noviherbaspirillum sp.
CGACAGGTCGCAAGCATCGATCGTGTAGTGGCCGCTGTTGTGCGGGCGCGGCGCCATTTCGTTGACCACGAGCGAGCCATCCTGCAACACGAAAAATTCTATGCAAAGCACGCCGACATATCCCAACTGCTCGATGATCGCGAGCGCGGCGGACTGCGCCCTGTTCGCGCAGTCGGAAGAGACATGGGGACCGGGAACCGTGGTGGTGAACAGAATGCCGTCCCGATGCACGTTTTCGGCGATTGGATACACCACCGCCCGGCCATCGGCGCCGCGCGCGGCGAGCACCGAAATTTCATAGGCGAGCGGCAGCATTTTTTCGAGGACGCAGGGGACGCCGCGCATGCCGACGAACGCGGCCTGCACCTCTTCGCGCGTCTTCACCCGGACCTGGCCTTTGCCGTCATAACCCATCCGAACGGTTTTCAGAATGCCCGGCAACAGATCATCCGGCACAGCCACGGCATCGTCCGCCGACGCGATCTCCCTGTACGGCGCCGGCATCACGCCGGAGCGCGCGGCGCACTCGGTGAAAAAACGCTTTTCCGCGATGCGGTCCTGCGCGATCGACACGCATGCGGCGGAGGGCGCAACGAATGCCCGTTCGGCCAGGAAGCCGAGGCTTTGCGCCGGCACGTTTTCGAATTCGGTGGTCACCGCGACGCATTGCAATGCGAGTTCGACCAGTGCGGCCTCGTCGCTGTAATCGGCGCTGACCAAGCGGTCGGCCGCGTGCCCGGCGGGACAATCGCGCGCCGGTTCCAGCACGGCGACCTTGAAACCCATCGCCTGCGCGGCGTGCGCGAACATGCGCCCAAGCTGCCCGCCGCCCATCACCCCGAGCCAAGATGCCGGCGACGCGGATGGAATGAAAGGAGGATGTCCGTCGCTCATGCCGGCAGCTTCATTGCAAGGGCAGCCTGCGTCTGGCTGGCGCGGAACTCCAGCAGGCGCGCCGCCAGCGCGTCATCGGTCGATGCAAGGATGGCGATGGCGGTCAGCGCCGCATTGGCGGCGCCGGCTTCGCCGATCGCGAAGGTGGAAACCGGTATGCCTTTCGGCATCTGCACGATCGACAGCAGCGAGTCTTCGCCGCGCAGGTATTTGGAGGGAACGGGCACGCCCAGCACAGGAACGATGGTCTTGGCGGCAAGCATTCCCGGAAGATGGGCCGCGCCGCCGGCGCCGGCGATGATGGCACGCAAGCCGCGCTGACGCGCCGATTCAGCATAGGCAAACATCTGGTCGGGCATCCGATGGGCGGAGATGACCCGCGCTTCATACGCGACGCCGAAGTCCTTCAGCATCGTCACCGCATGCTGCATCACGTCCCAATCGGAGGAGGAACCCATTACGACGCCCACCAGCGGCGCGCCTGCGAGAGTGTGGTCCGTCATATCAGTCCTTCAGTGTCTCGCCGGTGAGGCGCTCCAGGGCTTCGCGGTATTTGGCGCCGGTTTTCTCGATCACCTCGGCGGGCAATGCGGGCGCCGGTGCGGTCTTCTTCCAGTCGGTCAGGGTTTCCAGATAATCGCGCACGAACTGCTTGTCGAACGATGGCGGCGACATGCCCGGCGCATAGGAATCCGCCGGCCAGAAGCGTGACGAATCGGCGGTCAGCACTTCATCCATCAGGTGCAGAACGCCATTGTCGTCCAGGCCGAATTCGAACTTGGTATCGGCGATGATGATGCCGCGTGTTGCCGCGTAATCGGCGGCCGTCCGGTAAAGCTCGATGCTGATGTCGCGTATTTTCGCAGCGAGCTCCTTGCCGATGCGCTTCTCCATGTCGGCAAAGCTGATGTTTTCATCATGCTCGCCCAGATCGGCCTTGGCCGCGGGCGTGAAGATGGGTTGCGCCAGCTTGTCGGCCTGGCGCAGGCCGGGAGGCAATGCAATGCCGCATATGGTGCCGGAGTCCTGATAATCCTTCCAGCCGGAGCCGATGATATAGCCGCGCACGACGGCTTCCACCAGAATGGGCTTCAGCCGCTTGGCGACCACCGCCCGGCCCCGCACCTGCTCCGCTTCCTCCTTGCTCACCACGCTTTCAGGATCGATTCCGGTCAGGTGGTTGGGAACGATGCCGGCCAGCTTGGCGAACCAGAAATCCGACATCTGGTTCAGCACCCTGCCCTTGCCGGGGATCGGCTCGCTCATCACGACATCGAACGCGGAAAGGCGGTCGCTGGTCACGATAAGGATTTTGTCGTCGCCAACTGCGTAGTTGTCACGCACCTTGCCGCGACCCAGAAGCGGCAGCGAGGCGATGGAAGATCGGTAAAGACTGTTCATGAGGTTTCCAGAAAGCTAAACCGGCGGCTGTGATTACACGCCGCCGGTCGTTGGTTGGCTCTAAGAGCCGTAGTGCGTAATTTTACTGCACGATCTGCGACAGCTCGCCTTTTTTGTACTTTTCAGCGATTTTCTCGAGCGAAATCGGCTTGATTTTCGCGCCTTGGCCTTCGCAGCCGAAAGCGAGCAGACGCGATTTGACCACGCCCTTGGCGGCTTCGCGCGCCGGCTTCAGGTATTCGCGCGGGTCGAACTTGGACGGGTTCTCGACGAAGAATCGGCGGATCGCGCCGGTCATCGCGAGGCGGATGTCGGTATCGATGTTGACCTTGCGCACGCCATGCTTGATGCCTTCCTGGATTTCCTCGATCGGTACGCCGTAGGTCTCGCGCATGTCGCCGCCGAATTCGCGGATCTCGGCCAGCAGTTCCTGCGGCACGGAAGAAGAGCCATGCATCACGAGGTGGGTATTCGGGATACGGGCGTGGATTTCCTTGATGCGCTCGATCGCGAGGATATCGCCGGTCGGCTTGCGCGAGAACTTGTAAGCGCCGTGCGAAGTACCG
>JAQGLQ010000356.1 GCA_028292785.1 Noviherbaspirillum sp.
GGGTACGGTCAATCCTTTCGCCTTCGGCCGCTCCGCAAGCAAGCGTTTGACTTCACGCGCCGGAACATGTCCTTCAAGCGCATATCCTTCGACCACGCCGGTGTGGCACGAACCGAGCGACTGAGGGATGCCGTATTTTTCCCGGTAGTCCGACGGGTTGGGAACATTCCGCGCATTGACCTTGAAGCCGTTCGCCTGCAGGTGCTTGACCCATTCGGTGCAGCAGCCGCAGCTTGCACTTTTATAGACTTCGATGGTCGCGACAGCCGGCTTTGCCCGCGCATTGAAAGACAGGCCTATTCCGGCCGCAATACATCCTTTTAAAAAATCACGTCGTTGCATGTTTATCTATTGCCTTCATTGCTATTTTTCAGCTGCCTGCCGTACCTTGGACAACAGCTTGGTGGTCGACCGGTCATGTTCGAAATCGATGGCGATCGCTTTCCCGCCGTAGGCGAGCACCGCCTTTCCTTCAGGAATGGCCGCCATGTCGTAATCGCCGCCCTTGACGTAGATATCGGGTCGCGCTTCCCGGACGACTTCCAGGGCGGTATCTTCCTCGAACGGCACCACCAGGCTTACCGACTCCAGGGCTGCCAGTATCGCCATGCGATCTTCACAGGAATTCACCGGGCGATCGTCGCCCTTGCCCAAGCGCCGGACCGATGCATCGGTATTGGCGGCGACCACAAGCGAGGCGCCTTGTTCGCGCGCCTGCGCGAGGTAGGTCACATGGCCGCGATGCAGAATGTCGAACACACCGTTCGTCAGCACGACCGGCTTGGGAAGATGCGCGATACGTTCCTTCAGTTCCGCACGTGTACAGATTTTTTTCTCGAAAATTGGCATGGCAGAATTAAAAAGCCGCAAGCTTGATTGCTTGCGGCTTCAGCTTACACGAACCAACGGAAATCGATGCTCAGGCGCCTTTCAGCTCCGGCAAACGGCGCAGGACTTCCTTGCGATAGCGATTCAGGTCCTGCACCGATTCGAATGTGCGCTCGAACAACAGCGACATATTGTGCAGGATGCGATCGATGACTTTCTTTTCCCATTCGACATTGAAGTTGATCTGGCCGTCGAGCCAACGCTCCAGCCAGTCGGGATCGGGCAGTCGGCTCTGCACGGTATCGTTCGGAAACAGTGCCTGATTGACATGCAGGTTGGTCGGATGCAGGGGTTTTTCGGTGCGCCGCGCAGACGCCATCAGAACGCCGATCTTGGCGAATGCGGCGCGTGCCGTGTCGCCGGCTTCGACGAGCGCCTTTTTCATGTAGCGCAGATAGGCACCGCCATGACGCGCTTCGTCCTGGCTGATGATCTTGTAAATCTGCTTGATGACCGGTTCGGTATGCCAATCGGCTGCGCAACGATACCAGTGATTCAAGCGGATTTCTCCGCAAAAATGCAGCATCAGTGTTTCAAGAGGGGGCGCGGGATCGAATTCGAAACGGACGTTATGCAACTCCTCCTCGGTCGGCACCAGATCCGGACGAAAACGGCGCAGGTATTCCATCAGCACCAGCGAATGCTTTTGTTCTTCAAAAAACCATACCGACATGAATGCGGAAAAATCGCTATCGCCACGGTTATCGCGCAAAAACATTTCTGTTGCAGGCAGGGCCGACCATTCGGTAATGGCATTCATCCGGATGGTCTGAGCCTGTTCTTCACTTAACTTGGATGCATCGAACTGGTCCCATGGAATATCGGTTTCCATGTTCCAGCGAACTTGTTCAAGCGATTTGAATAACTCTGGGTACAGCATACATGCCTTCAAATAAGGTTAAGCGCTTGATTTTACCAAGAAAATCAATACCACCATATTTTCTGAGGTGCAATGCTGGTGCCGCCAGGGGAAATTTCCCATAGCGGCGCGGCGATCTGCGGATTGCTGTGCGTTCGCTGCAACAGTACCGAAATGCTACTTGGTCGGCTTGCGCTTGCGCGCGGGCGTAGAAGCGCCGTTGGACGCGGATCCGGCTTCGGGAGGGGTCGCCTCCGGTGTCTGTTCCGGCACCATGGCGTTATTGACCGCCTGCTTGAACTGGTCCTGCAGCATGTTCCACCAGGCCGCCGCATTGACCAGCGGCGCGGTCAGGCTGGCGGCATCTTCCTGGTCCTTGGTAGTCGGTCCGGATGATCTGTCGGTTTGCTCAGCCGAGGAGGACGGCGTCGCGGGCTCGGATCGCTTTGCTTCAGCCTGCGGCTGGCCGCTTGCGGAGTTCATCGTGGCGTTGAACGCCTCGCCCATCGATTGCAGCGTCGAGATGGTCGCCGCCTGCACCTCCAGCGCCTGTATTGTCCCGCGCAACATGTTCATGTTGAGCTCAAGCCAGGTCTGGACCGCGCGCAGGTCGGAAATCTTTTTCCTGATTTCCTCGACTGAAAGAGTGGGTACCACCATCCCGGGCATGCCCTGCATGCCGGGCATTTGCATCGCCGACGGACTGGCGCCCGGCAGACCCATGCCTCCCCAGAGATTCTTCACAAACTCGAGCGTATCGGTCATCGAACCCATTCCGGGGAAACCTGGCATTCCAGGCGGATTGGGCGTATTGGGTTTGATCATGTGAACCTCCGATAAGAACAAACGGCAGGATGAGAAATCCTGGCTAGCGTAGCAGATATGCGTACTTAGCATAATGCTAAACCACATAAAATCCAGTCTGCGGAAACCCGGCCCAATGCATGCGAACGTTGTGGCGCCGTCATTCGCGAAGGAAACACGTTCGTCCGTCTGACATAGGTTGTTAAACTACACGTATGGCAACACCCTCCTCGTCCGCGGACAATTCACAATCGAAGAGCCGGTTACTGCACTGGGCCGTCGTACTCATTACGACGGTAGTGCTGCATTTGCTCGTGATGACTTGGGCAAGCGGCCACATCGGGCTACCTGCATTTCGCAATGCAGACAATGTGACGATTACTACCGAATTGTTAGCTGCGGCTCCGCCCGGTCCACCGCCGCCGGCCGCCGTGCGTCCCGCACCATCCATCCCGCGCGCGAAGCAGAAGGCGGCGCCGGTTCGCAAGCCGGTGCCGCCGATGCCGGCTCCACAGCCTGAATCTGCCCCGATTCTGCCGGTCGGCATGGAAGTTCCCGGCACCAGCACGGAGCCCGTCATAGAAACCGCGCAAGCGCCGGACCATGAGGATGCGCGAAAGACGCCACCGGCCAAGAAACCGGAGGCCACGACACCGGAGACCGCGGTCATCGAAAAAGCGGAAAACGAACGCAAGGATCTGACTTACAAGATCGCGCCGCCGCCGTCGGCGGACCTGAAGTACGACGTCCATGCGCGCCGGCAAGGCCAGAAATTTCACGGCAGCGGCAGGATCGTCTGGCATGCGCAAGGCCCTTACTATCTGATCACGGGCGAAGCCAACCTGCTGGTTTTCAGCTTGCTGAACTTCAAAAGCGATGGACTGATCGACGAATTCGGCGTGTCGCCCGAGCTTTACTCCGAGAAGCGGTTTCGCAGGGCGGAGACCAATACGCATTTTCACCGCGAACGCAGCACCATCAGCTTTTCCGCATCGACCGTTTCCTATCCGCGCAAAGGCGGCGAACAGGATCGCGCCAGCATCATCTGGCAGCTCGCGGCCATTGGCCGTGGCGACGCATCCCGGTTCGCGAGTGGCGCCGAAATCAACATTTTCGTGGCGGGGGTACGGGACGGGGAAACATGGAATATCAAGGTCGTCGGCGAGGAAGAAATCGAGGTCGGCCTCGGCAGGGTGCTAGCCTGGCATGTTGTTCGCCAGCCCAGGCCGGGTTCATACGACCAAAAAATCGATATCTGGCTTGCGCCACAGCAAAACTGGTATCCGATAAAGATTCTCTATACCGAAAACAACGGAGATTTTTTGGATATGTCATTGTCTAATTTTCATCTTCTCCCGATGCCGTGAATGCCGACGCTCGCAATGGAAAAACCTGATGCCTGACCTTTCTCGATTTGTTCGATCCGCCTGCGCGGCAGTTTTCGTGTGGGGCATGACTTTTACGGCGGCTTCAGCGCAATCCGCGCCTGCCGCGCAAAAATACAAGATCAACCTGCCGCCGTCGGCCGACCTTTCCTATGCGATCAGGGCAAGGCAAAGCGGACTGTCGCTGCAAGGCGACGCTGTGGTGCGCTGGGCTGTCTCGAACAGAAAATTCGAAGTCACCAGCGAAACCCGTTCGACCCTGGTGGGAAAAATCCTCGAAGTAAAGAGCGAGGGCGCGATCGACGAATATGGCTTGGCACCGGCCAGCTTCAGCGAAAAACGCTTTCGCAAGGACCGGGTCATCACGTCCTTCGATCGCGCGGCAAAGACGATCCGTTTCGGCGGCGGTTCGGGGCAAAGCTATGCGCTCAAGGGAGGCGAGCAGGATCGCAGCAGCGCATTATGGCAATTGATTTCGATTGCACGCGCCGCGCCCGCACAGTTCAAGCCCGGCTCGGAATGGAGTTTCGTCGTGGCCGGACATAGCGATGCCGAGCCATGGGTTTTCCAGGTGCTTCAGCGCGAGAAGATCCGGACGCCGGCGGGCGAAATGAATGTAGTGCATATATCGAGAGCGCCGCCCCCCGGTTCGAAAGACCAGACGCTTGATATCTGGCTTGCGCCGACGCTCGAATGGTATCCGGTCCGCCTGCGTTTCACGGATTCTAATGGCGACTTCATCGAACAGATGCTGGAACAGGCGCGCAAGAAATCATCCTGAGCCGGCATGGATGAGGCGTGGCGCCCTCCTGCGAGGCGCTACAATTCGTTCCTCTTTCATATGGTTTATCACAGATGACATTCTCCAACGGCGCCCTGGTTCTATTCAGCGGCGGACAAGACTCGGCCACCTGCCTCGCATGGGCATTGTCACGCTATCCGAAAGTCGAAACCATCGGCTTCGACTATGGCCAGCGGCATGCGATCGAACTGACGGTGCGGCCGACAATATTGCAGCGGATGCGCGACCTGTCGCCGCAGTGGGATGCCCGGCTCGGCGAGGATCATGTGGTCGACCTGTCATTGATCGGCAAGATTTCCGATACCGCGCTGACCAGCGAGGTGGAAATCCGCATGCAGGAAAACGGCCTGCCGAATACCTTCGTCCCCGGCCGCAATCTGCTGTTCATGACGGTGGCGGCAACGGTGGCCTACCGGCGTGGACTCGATGTGCTGGTCGGCGGCATGTGCGAGACCGACTTCTCCGGCTACCCCGACTGCCGCGACGATACGATGAAGGCGCTGCAGGTTGCGCTGAATCTCGGCATGGCCACGCGCCTCAAGGTGGAAACTCCGCTGATGTGGATCGACAAGGCAACGACCTGGCGGCTCGCCGCCGAACTCGGCGATCAAGCGCTGGTTGATCTGATTCGCGAGGAGACCCACACCTGCTATCTCGGCGAGCGCGGCGCCTTGCACGATTGGGGATATGGCTGCGGCAAATGCCCCGCCTGCGAATTGCGCGCACGCGGATATCGGCAGTTCACGGCAGCCTGATATTTTCGCGTGGCGTCTGGAAGCGCCGCAGCAGTGAGAGCGCATTGGGCACGGCCGCGCCATCCGCCGTGTTATCGAATATGCACCAGACATGTTTGCCGGCGCCGAGCATTTCCGTCATTTCCGCATGCAGCCGCGTCAGATATTCTTCTGAATAGACGGAACGATAAATGACTGGCGAGCCGTGCAGTCTGATGTAGACCGTTGCGGCATCGACAGCGGGAATCGGAAGCCGCACCGCCTGCGGATCAGCGCGCACGAAGCCGACGCCCGCTTGCGCGAGCACAGCGGCGGCCTCATTGGAAAACCAGGTGGCATGCCTCGGCTCGCATACCACAGGCACTTCCGTGCGCATGCGCAGATCGCCGAAGAAGCCCTGGGCCGCCGCGCGGTCGAACGCCAGCTTTGGTGGCAACTGCACGAGCAGGCAACCCAGTTTTTCGCGGAGGTTTCCGGCCTCGTCGAGAAAACGGGTTAACGTTTCATCCACATTCCGCAACCGCAGTTCGTGCGTGATCGTTTTAGGCACCTTCACCGAAAACCGGAACTCATCAGGCACACTGTCACGCCAGCGCGCATAAGTATCGGGACGATGCGGCCGATAAAACGACGAGTTGATTTCCACTGCGGGAAGCACGCCCGCATAGCGTTCAAGATGCGTGCCTTCAATAGCAAAATCCTTTTGCACCGCAGCAGACAAACTCCAGCCCGCGCAGCCGATGAACGGTCCACGCGTCAGCTTTAACGCGTTACCAGGATGC
>JAQGLQ010000363.1 GCA_028292785.1 Noviherbaspirillum sp.
TTTCCCTGGACGGAAATATCGGCTGCCTCGTCAACGGCGCAGGCCTTGCAATGGCGACGATGGACACCATCAAGCTGTTCGGCGGCGAACCGGCCAACTTCCTCGACGTCGGCGGCGGCGCCACGGCCGAGAAAGTCACCGAAGCATTCAAGATCATGCTGAAGAATCCTGGCCTGAAAGCTATTCTGGTCAATATCTTTGGCGGCATCATGCGTTGCGATGTGATCGCCGAGGGCGTCATCACCGCATCCAAGGCTGTATCCCTGAAGGTGCCCCTGGTAGTACGCATGAAGGGTACGAACGAAGAGCTCGGCAAGAAAATGCTGGCCGACTCCGGCTTGCCGATCATTTCGGCCGACACCATGGAAGAAGCCGCGCAAAAGGTTGTCGCCGCGGCCAACGGAAAATAATCGCAAGGAATATACATGTCGATCCTGATCAATAAAGACACCAAAGTCATTACACAAGGCATCACCGGCAAGACCGGCCAATTCCACACCCGCATGTGCCGCGATTATGCAAATGGCAAGAATGCGTTTGTCGCCGGCGTCAATCCGAAGAAGGCCGGCGAAGACTTCGAAGGCATTCCGATTTTCGCCAACGTCAAGGACGCCAAGGCAAAAACCGGCGCCAATGTTTCCGTCATCTATGTGCCGCCCGCGGGCGCGGCCGCCGCCATCTGGGAAGCGGTCGAAGCCGAGCTCGATCTGGCGATCTGCATCACCGAAGGCATCCCGGTCCGCGACATGCTCGCCCTGAAAGACCGCATGGCCAAAGCGGGCATCAAAACCCTGCTGCTCGGACCGAACTGCCCCGGCCTGATTACACCCGATGAAATCAAGATAGGCATCATGCCTGGCCATATTCACAAGAAAGGCCGCATCGGCGTGGTTTCCCGTTCAGGCACGCTGACCTATGAAGCTGTCGGCCAGCTTACCGCCCTGGGTCTCGGTCAGTCGTCCGCAGTCGGTATCGGCGGCGATCCGATCAGTGGCCTGAAGCACATCGACGTGATGAAAATGTTCAACGACGATCCTGAAACGGATGCAGTCATCATGATCGGTGAAATCGGCGGCCCCGACGAAGCGAATGCAGCGCGCTGGATCAAGGACAGCATGAAGAAGCCGGTGATCGGCTTCATAGCCGGCGTAACCGCGCCTCCGGGCAAGCGCATGGGCCATGCAGGCGCGCTGATTTCCGGTGGCGATGACACCGCGCAGGCGAAGCTCGAGATCATGGAAGCCTGCGGCATCAAAGTGACAAAAAATCCATCCGAAATGGGTCGCTTGCTGAAATCGGTTCTGTAATCGAGGCTTGACGAAATTGTAAAAGGTCCCGGCGCCGCAAGGCTGCCGGGACCTTTTTGCATTTCGGGCGGTTCGCGTGCCATATAATGCGGCGAATCTTCTGCCGATACGGGCAATACCAGCGCGGACTGCACGTATAATTTGCCCATGGCAAACAATGTTGGGTTCGACTTCGCATCACGGACGGACACCGGCCGGATGCGTTCCGGGAACGAGGACGCTATCGCGCTGAGTCCGGCGCATGGCATCGCCATCCTTGCCGACGGCATGGGAGGATACAGCGCCGGCGAAGTGGCGAGCAGCATTGCCACCACAGTACTCAGGGAGTGCCTGGAAGAGGGCATAGCCAGGTTGAGAACCCACGGCCCCGATCTGCTCAACAAGCGTTCCCGGCAGTTTCAGCAACTGATGGTCGATTCGGTACATCGCGCCAATCTTGCCATTCTCGAAGCCGCCAGAGCGCAACCTCAATATCAGGGTATGGGCACCACGATCGTGGCTGCCCATCTCCACCGCGACAAGCTCACGGTAGCCCATGTCGGCGATTCGCGCGCCTACCGCTGGCGACGTGGCGAGCTGGCGCAGATCACCCGCGATCACTCATTCCTGCAAGAACAGATCGATGCGGGTGTGATAAGCCTGGAGTCGGCGCGCCTTTCCGAATACAAGAATCTGGTGACACGCGCCGTCGGCGTCAGCGATCAGATGGATGTGGAAGCGCATGAGCATCAGGTCGAACCCGGCGATATTTACCTCCTGTGTTCCGATGGTTTGTCGGACATGCTCGACGATGAACACATCCGAAAGGTTCTGGAACAGCCCGGTACCGATCTGCAGGCGATCTGCGACGCGCTCGTCGACGAAGCGAATGAAAATGGCGGGCGCGACAACATCTCGGTCATCCTGATCAGGATCCGGGCGGGCAATCCGGAATCCGACGGATTGCTCGGCAGGATATTCAACTGGATGACTTAATGTAGTGATCCGTATTAACCAAGAGACAATGACCGTCCTTCCGTGATCATATGAAAACGAAAAATAAAGCGGTCTTACGGAATTCGCATGCCAACTCTTAATCCGTTGCGCGCTGTCGCCGGGCTTTATCGGCACCGCTATCTCATCGCGCAATTGACGCGGCGCGACGTCCTCCTGAAATATCGCGGCTCCTATCTCGGAATAGGCTGGTCCTTCCTTTACCCGCTGTTTCTGCTGCTGGCATTCACCTTCGTATTCGGAACCGTGTTCCGTGCCCGGTGGCCCCAGCCCGAAGGTCAGGCCACGCCGCTCGTACTCATAATGTACTGCGGCCTGATCGTGTTCAATATCTTTTCCGAGGTGGCCGGCGCAGCGCCTCGCCTGATCCACGGATACCAGAATTACGTCAAGAAAATCATTTTTCCGGTCGAGGTATTGCCGGTGGTCCTGGTATCGACCGCCTGCATTCATGCGGTGATCAATCTGGTCATCCTCATCATTGCGGTGGCACTCGCGGGCGAATTGCACGCGACTATTCTGCTCACACCGATCGTACTGCTGCCAATGATTCTTTTCGCGTTCGGCATCGGATGGCTGCTGGCGGCTGCGGGCGTCTTCGTCCGCGACTTGGTGCATGTCATGCCGATCTTCGTGCAGGTTTTCATGTTTCTCTCGCCGGTGTTTTATGCGGTCAGCGTGGTGCCGGAATACCTGCAATGGGCTTACCGCATCAATCCACTGAGCATGGTCATCGAGAATCTGCGGCGCGTCGCCTTGTGGGGAGAAATGCCGCAGTGG
>JAQGLQ010000376.1 GCA_028292785.1 Noviherbaspirillum sp.
TCGCGTCTTTTAGACCGACTGCTGCGGCGATGTCGGCGGCGTTGACTTCCTTGATCTCTTCACGCTGGTTGGCGTGCATCTGCAGGATGCGGCCCAGGCGTTCCTTCTTGTTCTTCACCGGGTTGAATACGGTGTCGCCCGACTTGATGGTGCCCGAGTAGACGCGGAAGAAGATCAGCTGGCCGACGAACGGGTCGGTCATGATCTTGAATGCCAGCGCCGCAAACTTCTCGCAATCTTCCGCACGGCGGGTGGTCGGCTCGTCGTTCTCGTCCAGGCCGCCAACCGGTGGGATGTCCACAGGCGAAGGCAGGTATTCGATCACGCCGTCCAGCATGGCCTGCACACCCTTGTTCTTGAACGCGGTGCCGCACATCATCGGCACGATTTCGCCGGCGATGGTGCGCGCGCGAATTGCGGCCTTGATTTCGGCTTCGGTCAGGTTGCCCTCTTCGAGGTACTTGTTCATCAGCTCTTCGTTGGCTTCGGCAGCGGCTTCGACCATCTTCTCGCGCCATTCGCTGGCAAGCGCCTGGAGATTTTCCGGAATGTCGCGGTAGTCGAATTTCATGCCCTGGGAAGAATCATCCCAATAGATGGCTTTCATCTTCACGAGGTCGACAACGCCTTCGAAGTTCTCCTCGGCGCCGATGGGAACCTGGACCGGGATCGGATTGGCCTTCAGGCGCGAGCGCATCTGCTCGTAGACCTTGAAGAAGTTCGCGCCGGTGCGGTCCATCTTGTTGACGAAGGCGAGACGGGGCACGCCATATTTGTTGGCCTGACGCCATACGGTTTCAGACTGCGGCTGCACGCCGCCCACTGCGCAATAGACCATGCATGCGCCGTCGAGGACACGCATGGAGCGCTCGACTTCAATGGTGAAGTCGACGTGGCCGGGAGTGTCGATGATATTGATGTGATGTTCTGGAAAGTTGTTCGCCATGCCCTTCCAGAAGCAAGTGGTGGCAGCCGACGTAATAGTGATGCCGCGCTCCTGCTCCTGCTCCATCCAGTCCATGGTGGCCGCGCCGTCGTGCACTTCGCCGATTTTGTGGTTCACGCCGGTGTAGAAGAGAATGCGTTCGGTAGTAGTGGTCTTACCGGCGTCGATGTGAGCGGAAATACCGATATTGCGGTAGCGCTCAATGGGGGTCTTGCGAGCCATATCAAATCCTAAGTCTTTAATGCACGAAACCGAGCGCCGCTTTTATCAAAGAGATGCGCCCGGTTCGTGCAAGTTGTTGATGCAGATACGTGCCTTCGACGATGCGAAGGCTGTTATCCGGTCTTTTAGAAACGGAA
This sequence comes from Noviherbaspirillum sp., assembly GCA_028292785.1. The sequence goes on from JAQGLQ010000376.1 coordinate 1,306, forward strand.
GTGCGAGAATGCCTTATTGGCTTCTGCCATGCGGTGCACTTCGTCACGCTTTTTCATGGCGCCGCCGCGTCCTTCCGCGGCTTCCAGCAACTCACCGCCCAGACGCTGGGGCATCGATTTTTCGCTGCGCTTGTTGGCGGCTTCGCGCAACCAGCGCATCGACAACGCCATACGGCGGACGGGGCGCACTTCGACTGGAACCTGGTAGTTGGCACCGCCTACGCGACGGGATTTGACCTCGACCATCGGCTTGCAGTTATTGATTGCGGCAGAAAACACTTCCAGCGGGTCCTTGCCGGACTTGGTCTGGATGTGATCGAAGGCGCCATAAATGATGTTTTCGGCGATTGATTTCTTGCCGGACAACATCAGCACGTTAACAAATTTGGAAACATCAACGTTTCCGTATTTTGGATCTGGCAGAATTTCCCGCTTGGGTACTTCGCGACGACGTGGCATTTCTATTCCTTTCGATCTTCAGTTGAGCTGCGATCCTTGTGATTTCGCGCGCTCACGGACAGCCATCATAGCCATCCACTTACTCGGCCCATTCGGGACCGACTCATATCCGCTCGGCGAAGCGCCTCGCGGAAAAACTGTTACTTCTTGGCGGCCTTCGCCCGCTTCGCGCCGTACTTCGAGCGCGCCTGCTTACGGTCCTTGACGCCTTGCGTATCGAGGGCACCGCGCACCATGTGGTAACGGACACCTGGCAAGTCTTTCACCCGGCCGCCGCGAAGTAATACGACGCTGTGTTCCTGGAGGTTGTGACCTTCGCCACCGATGTACGAGATGACTTCGAATCCATTAGTGAGGCGTACCTTGGCAACCTTCCGCAGCGCGGAGTTCGGCTTCTTCGGAGTGGTGGTGTAGACGCGGGTGCAGACTCCGCGTTTTTGCGGGCTGTTTTCGAGCGCCGGCGATTTGCTCTTTACCACGGCGGAAACGCGCGGCTGGCGAATCAGTTGATTGATGGTTGGCATCGGTCTAAATCCAACAAAGTTGCAACGTTAATAAAAATACAGCCCCGAAATCGGTTGTCCGGGACCAGGAGGGTCGTTCTTGCGCTTATGGAGCGCGGTTCGATTCGGGGCTAGAGCGGAGAAGCGTCGCAGAAGGCGGATGCAGACCAAAGAACGCTTAAGCCCGTAGAGCTTAAAATCGAGAACTCGCGAGTATATCGCTGTTGCTTTGTCCAGTCAACGCGATATTTGTTCCCAATGAAAAAACGGCGCCGGTGGATCACACCGACGCCGTTCACTGCTGTGCAGTTTGGCGGATTCAGCCTTCGTTTTCGGGTTGGTTGTCCCCTTCAACGATAGCCGCAGCCGTTTCCGCGACCCGTGCGGTCTGCTCGGCCTGCAGCAGCGCAGTGCGCTCTTCGGCTTCCCACGACTCTTTTTCCTTGCGGGCCCTGTGATACGCCAAGCCGGTGCCGGCGGGGATCAGTCGGCCGACGATGACGTTCTCCTTCAGACCGCGCAGGCCATCCTTCTTGCCCATGATGGCCGCTTCCGTAAGGACGCGGGTGGTTTCCTGAAAGGACGCGGCCGAGATGAAGGAGTCCGTCGACAGCGATGCCTTGGTGATACCGAGCAACACATTCTCATATGTTGCAGGTAGCTTGTCTTCGGCGATGACGCGGTCGTTTTCATCCAACAGCTCGGAACGCTCGACCTGCTCGCCCGGAATGTAGCCGGTATCGCCGGCGGAAACGACCTGGACGCGGCGCAGCATCTGGCGGACGATCACTTCGATATGCTTGTCGTTGATCTTCACGCCCTGCAGACGATAAACATCCTGCACTTCGTCGACGATGTAGCGAGCGAGGGCTTCGATACCGAGCAGGCGCAGGATGTCTTGCGGGTCCGCGGGGCCGTCGACGATCATCTCTCCCTTGTTCACCACTTGACCGTCATGCACCAGCACTTGCTTATCCTTGGTAATCAGGAACTCGTGCTTGTTTCCGTCCATGTCGGTGATTTCGAGGCGCTGCTTGCCCTTGGTCTCCTTGCCGAATGCGACCGTGCCGGTAACTTCCGCCAGCATGCCCGCATCCTTCGGCGAACGTGCTTCGAACAGCTCGGCGACGCGAGGCAGACCGCCGGTGATGTCACGAGTCTTCTGGGATTCGGTCGGGATACGGGCCAGCACTTCGCCGACCGATACCTTCTGTCCATCCTTCACCGTGATCAGCGCACCTACCTGGAAGCCGATGGTCACTGCATGCTCGGTTCCGGCGATTTTAACTTCCTCGCCTTTTTCGTTCAGCAATTTCACCTGCGGGCGCATGATCTTCGTAGCCGATCCGCGGCGCTTGGCGTCGATGACGACCAGGGTCGACAGACCGGTGACCTCGTCGATCTGCTTGGCGACGGTGGAACCCTCTTCGACGTTCTCGAATTTCACCGTACCGGCGTATTCGGTAATGATCGGACGGGTCAGTGGATCCCATGTCGCCAACGCGGTGCCGGCCTTGATGGTCATACCATCCTTGACCAGCAGGGTCGCACCGTACGGTACCTTGTGACGCTCGCGCTCGCGGCCGTGGTCGTCGGTGATCAGCACTTCGCCCGAACGGGA
>JAQGLQ010000383.1 GCA_028292785.1 Noviherbaspirillum sp.
GGCTTCAGCGAAAAGCCAAGCGACGGAAGCGACCTGCAATACGGTCGCTTCGGATCGTGACCGTTCAGAGTATCCGGTTGAACCACAACATCGAGAGCAGGCCCGACGCCACTGCGAACAAGGCCGCCAGCGCGCTGAACAGCGCGGTGATTTCCGTTTCCTTTTTTTCCATCACCAGCTTCGAATTCAGCGACTTGTAGATCTTCGTGAGCTCGCCGGCATTGTCCGCGTAAAAATATTCGCCCTTGGTGACATTGGCGATCTCCTTGAGCGGCGCTTCATCGAGGCGCACTCGCATCGACCAGCCTTCTTCTCCGAGGATTTCGCCGTTCACGGTGCCGACCCCGACAGTGAATACGCGCACGCCGCGTTCGGCGGCCATCTTGGAAGCCTCGATCGGATCCGGTCCGGTGGTCGTCTGTCCGTCGGTCAGCAGGATGATGACGGCCGAGCTGTAGGAACCGGGCGGAACCGGTTTGAATTCAGCCGCGGGCGCCGCTGCCTTGGGAGCCCGGTCCAGCGACGCCCCGCGCGAACCGTCGCGACCGGCGCGCGGACGCGGATTGGATGAATTCAGGTCGAACACGAGATCCGGAAACAGCATCTTGAGCGATATCAGAAGCCCGCTTCCCACCGCGGTTCCGCGCTGCAGCTGAAACCGCTCGAGCGACGCAAGCACATCTTCACGGCTCAGGGTGGGAGCCTGCACCACCGTTGCGGTGGCAGCGAACGAAACCACGCCGACCCGAGTATTGCGCGGCACTTCCTTCACAAAAGTGCGCGCCGCCGCCTGCGCGGCTGCGATACGGCTCGGTTGGACATCGTTGGCGCGCATGCTGCCTGAAGCGTCGATGGCAAGGATGATGGTCCCGAATTGCGCGGGCAGGGTGACTACCGCGGCGGGGCGCGAGATGGCAAAAATCATCAGGGTCAGCGCCAGCAGGAATAGCAGGGGCGGAATGTGCCGGCGCATGCGCTGCCCGGGACCCATCGCTTCCTTGACGATGGCCAAGCTGGCGTAGCGCACCGCGAATTTCTTTTTCCTGCGCATCAGGTGGAAATACGCGGCGACCAGCGCCGGCACAATGAGCAGCAGCCATAGCATTTCGGGCCAGAGAAAAATCATGATTGCTCCAGGTGCTGGGGAAGGGTGCCGCCCGCGGCCAACCGACTGCGGCGTTTGCGCAGGTCGGTGAACCTCATGATGGCGTCCATCAATTGATCATCCGTGGCAAGTTCGAGCGCATCCACGCCTGCCTTGCCGAAGGCCGCGCGCAAGTCTTCTTCGCGTTGCGTGGCAAGCGCCGCGAAGCGCGTGCGGAAGGTGCGGTCATGCGTGTCGACGAAAAGCTGTTCGCCGGTCTCGGCATCCTGGATCACGAACAGCCCGAGGTCGGGCATTTCCATCTCGAGCTTGTCGTAAAGCCGGACCGCGACGACTTCGTGACGCTGAGCAAGATGCGCGAGCGGCTTTTCCCATCCCGGCAGGCTGATGAAGTCGGAAACGACAAAAACGATGGAGCGCGTCGGTATTACCTGGATGGCCGTTTGCAGCAAGTCCTGCAGGCTGGTCGGCGCGGAGTGCGCGAGCGCGGGCCGCGCCAGCATCTTGTGCAGAATGTGCAGCACCTGGCGCCGGCCGCTGCGCGCCGGAATGACGGTATCGACATCGGCGCCATAGAGCAGTGCGCCGACACGGTTGCCATGGCGGGTGAGCAAACGGGCGAGCACTGTCACGAAGGAAGCCGATATGCTGCGCTTTTTCACGGTTTGCGAGCCGAAATCCACCGATGGACTCAGGTCGAGGAGAAACCAGGCGGTGGTGTCGCGCTCTTCGTTATAGACGCGCACGTAGGGCGTTTGCATGCGTGCGGTGACGTTCCAGTCGATGTGGCGGACATCGTCGTGATACTGGTATTCGCGCAGGTCGGCCAGGTCCACGCCGGCGCCGCGGAACAGCGTGCGGTAATCGCCGTGCAGCAAGCCGTCGAGCCGGCGTATCACCGTCCATTCCAGACGGCGGAGCAAGGCCTCCGGCGCCTCAGGCGTTTGCGTCGACTCTGACATGGGTCTCGAGCGGCCTCTCGGGCGCCGGTATGTGTTTCATGATGCGATGGACGATCTGATCGGGCGTCATGCCATCGGACAGCGCTTCGTAAGAGAGCGAAAGCCGGTGCCGCAACACGTCCGGCGCGATATCCGTCAGGTCTTCCGGCAGGACATAGGTTCTTCCGCGCAAGAAGGCAAGAGCCCGGGCGCCCTCGACGATATGAATGGTGGCCCGCGGACTGGCACCGTAGGTCAGGTATTGCGCGGTGTTCGGCACGTTATAGCGATCCGGATAGCGGGTGGCCGCCACCAGACGCACCGCGTATTGCACGAAAGAGGGATCGACATAGCCGGTGCGGCACTCGCGCTGCAGCTGCGCCAGCTGCTCCGTCGAGGTTACCGCCGCGACCGCGGTGGCGACGCCGGTCACCCTGTTGACGATGACGAATTCCTCCTCTTCGGTCGGATAGCCGACCAGCACTTTCATCATGAAGCGGTCGACCTGTGCTTCCGGCAGGGGATAGGTGCCTTCCGTCTCGATCGGGTTCTGGGTCGCCATCACCAGGAACGGTTCGGGCACCCGATAGCTTTCGCCGGCAATGGTAACCTGGCCTTCCTGCATGACTTCAAGCAGCGCGCTTTGCACTTTCGCCGGGGCGCGATTGATTTCGTCGGCCAGAAGAAGATTGGCGAACACCGGACCGAACGATGTCGTGAAGTCGCCGGTTTTCTGGTTGTATATCCGGGTTCCCACCAGGTCCGCCGGAACGAGATCGGGGGTGAACTGGATGCGGCGAAACGTTCCGCGTATGGTCTTCGCGAGCGTGTTGACAGTCAGTGTCTTGGCCAGTCCGGGAACGCCTTCGACCAGAAGATGCCCCTTTGCCAGGATGGCCACCAGCACGCGTTCCAGGAAGTGGTCCTGGCCGACCACCACCTTTTTGACCTCGTAAAGGATGTTCTCCATCTGACGTGCAATATCTGTGCGTCCCGGTTCTCTGTCGTTCATTGGTATTTGCTCGCTTGTGTGGTGGAACTTGGAGGCTGCCTGAACGCCCGCAGGAATTCAGGCTGACCCTCAGAATGGCGATTCGCCTGCTGCCGCTGCCGCGTTTTCAATCGGCACCGCGAACCCGATCCCGATGAAAAACCCTTGTTCGCCAGGATTGAGTATGGCTGTGACAATGCCCACGACTTCCCCATCCATGGTGATCAGCGGTCCGCCGGAGTTGCCCGGATTCGCCGCCGCGTCGAACTGGATCAGGTTGGTCAGGATACGCTTGCCTTCCGGCGATTGGTATTCGCGCCCGAGGCCGGAGACGATGCCGGACGATGCGGAAGGACCTATGCCGAACGGAAAGCCGACGGCGACGACCCTGTCGCCCAGGGCGAGATCGCGGGTCGATCGCAGCGTCGCCGGCACGAGATCGTCAGGCACAGTCTTCGCCTGCAATACGGCGAGATCGTTTTCCGGCTGCAGGGAAATCACCGATGCATCCGATACCTGGCCATCGAAGAATTCGACCTGGACACGATCGGCGCCGGCCACTACATGGAGATTGGTCAGGATGA
>JAQGLQ010000391.1 GCA_028292785.1 Noviherbaspirillum sp.
GAGTCGATCGCCACGGCAAGGGTTTTTTCGCCCTCGTCAATGCGGGTGGCGACCAGCTGTCGCAATAGTGTCGGCGGGAGGTTGTCGACGCAGACATAGCCGGCGTCTTCAAGGGCGTTAAGCCCAACTGACTTGCCTGAACCCGAAATACCTGTAATGAGAATAATGCGCATAGGCGAATATGATAACGCAAGCGCACGCGCCGGTAGACGCGACTCGCTGGCGCTATTCGTTGCCCATTGCCTTTTGCTGCCGCTCCATGAATTCCTTGAGCGTGTCGATTCCACGCAGCTGCAGGATGGTGTTGCGCACCGCGGCTTCGAGCAGTACGGCAAGATTGCGGCCGGCCTCGACGGGAATGACGACTTTGCGAATCGGCAGCCCCAACACTTCCTCCGTTTGCGAATGCAGCGGAAGACGTTCGTAGTTTTCTTCGAGCGTGCTGCGCCGGACCAGGTGGACGATCAGTTTCAGGCGCATTTTGCGGCGCACCGCCGTTTCACCGAAAATCGTCTTGATGTCCAGCAGGCCGAGGCCCCGCACTTCCAGCAGGTTTTGCAAAAGGGGTGGGCAGCGGCCTTCGATCATGTTCGGCGCGATGCGGGCGAATTCCACCGCGTCGTCGGCGACCAGGCCATGATTGCGCGAGATGAGTTCCAGCCCCAATTCGCTCTTGCCCAGGCCGGACTCGCCGGTAATCAGGACGCCGACGCCGAGCACATCCATGAAGACGCCGTGCATCGTGATGCGCTGCGCGAGTTCTTTCGACAGATAGACCCGCAGATAGTCGATGACTTGCGCGGCGGGCAGCGGCGTCGAGAACAGGGGAATGTTCTTCTCGTCGCATATCGACAGAATGTAGGGTGGCGTTTCCAGGCCCTGCGCGATGATGAAGGCCGGAGGTTCGCCGGCTACCATCTCTTCCGTCTGTGCCTTGAGCGCGGCGGGGGCAAGCCGGTTATAGTACTCGATTTCCTGATGTCCGAAAACCTGAATGCGTCCGGGGTGAATCAGGTTCAGGTGGCCGACCTGGTCGGCGGCCGAAGTCGCATCGCCGGAAATCCGCCGTTCACCGCCGGGAAAACCTGCAAACCAGCCTAGTTGCAGTGCTTCCCTGGTATCGTCATACAGCTGCTGGATGGTCAGCGGGGTGGACAGGACCATGATTGTTACACCGGGTCGGAGCGGCTACGCATGTATGCTCGGTTCCCACGCAATGATGCGTGCATGTACCGACGCCGCATCGGTATCGGTCGCGAGCAGCTGGCGAAATGCTTCGTCGGAAAACATTTCGGCGATCTCGGACAGGATTTCGAGATGATGCTGTGTCACCTGGTCCGGTATGAGCAGGAACACCAGCAGGTTGACCGGTTGACCATCCGGCGACTCGAAAGGAATCGGGTCCCTCAAGCGAACGAATGCGGCCAGCGGAGCTTTCAGGCCTTTGATCCGACCGTGTGGGACGGCAACGCTATGCCCCAGTCCGGTAGAGCCCAGTCTTTCGCGGGCAAACAAATTGTCGGAAACCACGGAGCGAGCAATTCCGCAGTTATTTTCGAAGATCAATCCGGCCTGTTCGAATGCGCGCTTCTTGCTGGACACTTCCAGGTCAAGAACCACATTCTCACGAGCCAGGATTTTGGCTAGGTTGGTCATGTTACAAGTAGTAATGGTGCAACGCACAAGGCAAGCTTTCGTGACGCATTATAGGCCTGTTTTCAGGTCCTGCCATGGCGGCACGCATGATGGACGTCAGGAAAGCCCCACGAAGCTTTCAATATTCCGCAATTTCCTGCTGTTTCAAGCACTTACGCGTTGTATTAAAACGATACGCACTACGAAAAACATCATGCATTTAATGCCACGCGGAACGGTCTGCTTCTATGGATTTTCGGTTGTAATTGTAAGTCTATTATGTGGAAAGGTTTCCCGTATGGAAGTAAAAATTAGTGGCGCTATGGTAGAAGTTTCCGCTTGCGTTACTGCCGTGCATTGCGCAGGTTCGATGGGCGTTGTCCCGTTGTGAAATTGCTTCGCCACGGATTGATGTCAAGTCCGCCTCGCCTGGTGTACCGGGCATAGACCGCGAGTTTTTGCGGGCGGCATTGACGCAGGATATCCATGAATATTCGTTCGACGCACTGTTCATGGAATTCATTGTGATCGCGGAAGCCGATCAGGTATCGCAGCAGGCCTTCCTGATCGATCTGCGGTCCCACGTAGCGAATCTGCACGCTGCCCCAGTCGGGCTGGCCGGTCACCAGGCAATTGGATTTGAGCAGATGCGAGATCAGCGATTCTTCCACGACCGCTTCCTCGTGGTTGGCGCGCAGCAGCGACGCATCGGGCGTGTACTCGCTGACCTCGATATCGAGCCTGTCGAGCAGTTGTCCCTCCAACTCCCCCATCCGCATACTGGAAAACGTGTCGGACGTTGCGAGCACGACATGAACCGGCGCGCCGAAACCGGCCGACAGATCTGCGCGCAGCAATTCCATGAGCGCTTCGGGACCGCCCAGGCGCGTCTGATTGAATGAATTGAGATACAGCTTGAACGATTTCGACTCGATGATGTTGGCCGAGTCCGCCGGCACGGTGACTGTCGCGATCGCGACCTGCGGTTTGCCGCGCAGGTTCAGCCATGACACTTCATAGGCATTCCAGATATCGATGCCGAAAAAGGGAAGGGTCCCGGCGATGCCGATTTCAGCACGCTTGGTCTGGCGCGGAATCGAAAAGAGGAGCGAAGGATCGTACTGCGCTTGATAGCTGGTTGGTTTGCCGAGCGGCGACGCTTCCGGCATGTTGGGTGTGTTCATGGCAAATATGGCGATGCATTGGAACAAGGTTGTACGCAGACGTGCCGGCAAGGCACGCTCACGCCTTCAGCCTGAACGGGTTGAAGTCCGTTTCGCGGTCGTAAAAGTCCTCGTTTTCCTTGCGTTTCAAAAAATTGACTATTTTGTAAGTTGCCGGGGTCATCACGATTTCCCACGCCGTCTTCAGGAAATACTGGGCGATGGCGACGGCGATGACCTGGTGCGTGGGCCAGATTCCGTAGAAGGCGATTACATAGAACAAGCTGGAGTCGACCAGTTCCCCGCACAAGGTCGAACCGATGGTGCGAGCCCATAATTTGCGGCCCTGGGTCCATACTTTCATCTTTGCCATCACGTAGCTGTTGACGAAACTGCCACACCAGAACGCGATGATGGAACCGGCAACGATGCGCGGCGTGTTGCCGAAGACCGCCAGCAGATGAGTCTGATACTCCGAATTGAAGGCGTCCGCCGCCGGCTTCAAGGCAAGGACCACGGTCGACATGATCGCGGCGAAAACCAGCGCGCCGAATCCCGCCCAGATCGCGCGCCGGTCGCGTCCGTAGCCATACACTTCGGTCAGGATGTCGCCGAAGATGTACGACACCGGAAAGAACAGGACGCCGGCGCCGAAGGTCACCGTGCCGAGCACCGGCAGCGTGACTTCCGCAGCCTTGGCGGCGCCGATCAGGTTCGAACATAGCAGCACCGTGACAAAGGCCGCCATGACAAAGTCGTAATATTTGTATTGCCCGATCGGACGGGACAGGGCGGCGGCATCGGTCATGTTTGTCATGGTCGGAGCGGTATCGGTGACAGCCTCGTTATAGAAACAGCTTGTATGCCGGATTGTCGCTCTCATCCCAGCAGCGATAGCCCAGGGTCGACAGGAAAGCGCGAAAGTCTTTCATCTCCTTCTTCGGCACCTGCAGGCCGACCAGGATGCGGCCGACGTCGCCGCCCTGATTCCGATAGTGGAACAGGCTGATATTCCAGTTCGGCGCCATGCTGTCGAGGAAGCGCATCAGCGCGCCGGGTCGTTCCGGGAACTCGAAACGGTTAAGCAGTTCGTCATGCGCCAGCGGGCTCTTGCCTCCGACAAGATGGCGGATATGCAGCTTTGCCAGTTCGTCATGCGTCAGGTCGAGCGTCCTGAAGCCATGCTTCTCGAAATGCTTCGTGATCTTGCCCGATTCGTCCCGGTTCGAGATCTGGACGCCGACGAAAACATGCGCCACCTTCTCGTCGCTGATGCGATAGACGAACTCCGTCACGTTGCGCGGTCCGATCAGTTCGCAAAAGCG
>JAQGLQ010000436.1 GCA_028292785.1 Noviherbaspirillum sp.
ATTACCGACGGCAACGGGATCATCTTTCTGAGCTCGCGCGAGCAATGGAAGTATCGTCCGCTCCGCCAGCTGGACCCCGCCACCATCGACAAACTGTCGACGACGCACCAGTACGACGGCGTACTCCAGGAGCCGCTAGTCGTCACAACCATCCAGCGGTTCGGGGAGCATGCGCGCATCGTCGAGATTACGCACCCTGCAAAGAGCAGCGACGGCGGCGAAAGAGGCGCATACCTCGTCGAAAGCAGTCCGCTCGCCGGCTCCGACTGGCGCGTCCACCTGTTCATGTCGCTGAAGCCGATCAACGCCCGCGCCCTGCGCGCCGCCGCGATCGTGATGGGCGTCATGGCATTCGTGCTGATGCTGATACTTTATCTGCAGCAGGCCGCCAGCCGCGCCAGAGAGCGCGACCGTTCGCGGCTGGCGCTGCAGGGCGCGAACGAACAGCTTGAGATGAAGAACCGTGAGCTGCAGTCGGTCAGCGACGTGCTGCGGAGAATATCGATTACGGACCATCTGACCGAAGCCTATACGCGGCGCTTTTTCCTCGAGTCGCTCACCAAGCTGATGAGCGCTGCACGACGGCATGGCAGCCCGCTGTCCATCGTCATGATAGACGTCGACAATTTCAAGCAGATCAACGATACCTATGGTCATCCCGCAGGCGACAGGGTGCTGCAAACGCTCGCCGACACCTGCATGAAGGAACTGCGCGAAGCGGATGTCTTCGCGCGATTCGGCGGCGAGGAATTCAGCATCGCGCTGCCCGATGCCGACGAGGATGCCGCGCGGGAAGTGGCTGAACGTTTGCGGCTAGCGGTCATGAGCCTGCGCATCGACACGACCGATGCGGTTGTTCAGGCCACGATAAGCAGCGGCATTTCGCAGTTCCGGACGTCCGACGCGGGCATCGATAACATGATCAAGCGCGCTGACGAGGCTTTGTACGCGGCAAAGAATTGCGGGCGAAATCAGGTCGTGGTGCGGTAGGGGAAAAAGCCGCAACGATGCAGCGCGCAGGCACGGAAGGCTGGCTCAAACTGCGTTATCATCCGTGCCTTGCCGATCGGGAGATGCAAATTGAAGTTGAAGATGTCGGAAAATTCGCTGTTCGCGATCCTGCTGCGCAAGCCGTGGTGGATCAGTCTCGCCGTTGCCTGCGTGATCGCCTTGCTGGTTGCCGTCGCTCTGCCGCGGCAATTCGCCTGGTACGGAATCATGCCGGCGCTTCCATTCTTCATTATCGGCATCATCGCCGTCGCGCGGCAAGCCGGAACACCGAGCGCCGCGCAGGTGGCCGCGACCATCCAGGGTGCGCGCGCCATGTCATGGAGCGAATTTTCCGGCGCAATGGAAGAAGCGCTGCGGCGCGACGGCTACCAGGTGGCGCGCCTCGGCATTCCGGAGGCCGATTTCTCCATCAGCAAAGCGGGGCGCACCTCCCTGGTCAGCTGCAAACGCTGGAAGGCGGCCAGCAACGGGCTCGAACCGTTGCGCGACCTGCTTCGCTGCACCGAAGCGCGGGAAGCCCAGCACGGCATCTATATCGCAACAGGCGAGATCAACGAGAAGGCACGACGCTTTGCCTCGCAGAACGGGATCAGGCTGGTGCAGGGTGCCGAACTTGCGAAGATGCTGCGCGGGGGAGGGGCAGGGCGAAAAGCTCAATCTCCATAAGGCCGCGCATTCACGGCCTTGCCGTCCGCATCGAATTTCGCGGCCAGCGCCATCGATGCGACTCCGATCGTCATCAGCGCATCACGGATGTCCTCCACTTCGCTCGCGAGGTCAGCCAGCATGCCGAGCGGCTTTTCCGACGAGGCAACAAGTTCGCCCTCCTTGCCCGCGTAAAGATTCACCCGAAACACCATCTCTCCGGATGCCGCATCGTCGGCATCGCCGATGACGCGTTCGGGCGCGACGACGGCGGTGGCATCGCCCGGATCGATACCGCGATGTTCGAGATCGTGCGTCAGATCCGACATCAACTGCAGCATGTAATACTCGGCGATGCCGCGCTCTTTCCCGCCGTGGAACAGATCCTGATACAGGAAGTTGATATCGAACTCGACCGCCTCGGGAGCCAGACAGCGTTTCAGCAGCGGCGCCGCTATTCCGGTCCAGGACTTGAAACGTTCCTCCCTGGCGGCGAAGAATGCGTCAGCCGCGGCTTCATTGCGCGGTATGTCGTAAAAGGGATCGTCCATTTTCTTCAGCGCGAACCCGAGCAGATAACGCAGTTCCACCGCCACATCGTCAGGCGCGAAGCCGCCGTCCGGCCAGCCGCTGAGGCTGCTCTCGATGGCCGGCGCGGCCGCAAACTTCTTGCGCCTCATCGCGGACGCAGCCTCATGGATCATTTCATTCAGCTGGCTGAAAGTGATGCGGTCGATTTCGTCGAGATGATAGGCATGACTGACGAGCAGAACCTTCGAGCCGGGACTCTCCAGGCCGGCATCCTTGATGCTGTCGGTCAGGAGATCGAAAGCTTCTTCGTCGAGGAAGGCCTGTTCGCGCCGCAGGCAGCCGATGCTGCGCACGAATACCGGGATGACGAAGGCGTTGACTTCCAGGGTGCTGCCATCGTCCTTCCTGATGATCACGATTTCCGATGCTTCATGAATCGCCTCGACCAGCAATTCAAAGGCTCCGGCGCGGCCTTCGCGCGCACGTTCGATCGCTTCGTACAGCACGGCGTCGCCTTTCTGTTGCAAATGCTTGCGGATCAGCCGGCGCAATTCGCCCTGCTTCTGCTTGCCGGCGGCGACTTCCCCGGTCTTGCCGTGGTCCAGCGC
>JAQGLQ010000441.1 GCA_028292785.1 Noviherbaspirillum sp.
CCTCGTACAAGATGGATACCGGCGATGTGCTCTCGATCGTCGTATGGGACCATCCTGAACTGACGAATGCAGCCACAGGCATCGCGGGTCCGGGAGCGGCGCCCGCCGATGTGGCGGCGACAGTGCAGCCTCCGGCAGGCTTTCCGATCGACCATGAAGGCACGATCCAGTTCCCCTACGCCGGGCCGCTCAAGGTGGCGGGCTTGACGGAAGAGCAGGCGCGCACCCAGTTGACACAGAAACTGGCCCGTTACATCAAGAATCCGAAGGTGACCTTGCGCGTTCAGGCCTATCGCAGCAAACGCGTGTACGTCGACGGCGAAGTCAAGACGCCCGGCCTGCAGGCGATCAACGATATTCCAATGACGCTGGTCGAGGCCATCAATCGTGCAGGGGGCGTGCTGCCCACCGGCGACCAGAGCCAGGTCGTTGTCAACCGTGGCGGCACCAACTATCAGATCAATCTGCCGCAACTGGTGCAAAGGGGCGTCAACCCGGCAAATATTCTGCTGGCGGACGGCGACGTGGTCAGGGTGCGCTCACGCGACGAAAGCAAAGTATTCGTATCGGGCGAAGTAGTGAGCCCGAGAGCGCTGCCAATGTATAACGGCCGTCTGACGCTGAATGAAGCGCTCGGTGAGTCCGGCGGCGTCAACCCGCTCAGTGGCGACGGCAGCCAGATTTATGTAGTGCGCAAGAACGGTACGGACCAGGTGGTATATCAGCTGGACGGGCGCAAGCCGGGGGCGCTGGCGATGGCCGAAGGGTTTGAACTCAATCCGAAGGATGTCGTGTATGTCGCTGCTACGCCGTTGGCGAACTGGCATCGTGCGATCAGCCTGATCCTGCCGAGCGCGTTGTCCGGCGCGGTGGGCGCGGTCTCGCCGATGTCCGCGCCGAGATGATGTTATCGCGCTGAGAGGGAAGGAACACGCCTGCGAGGGGAAGGCCAATGCTTTGTGCCGACGCAGCCGCAGGCGAACGCCTCCTTGCGCAGCTCCGTGTCATCAATGTGTACTAACCATAAGCAAACAAACATATGATCAATCAATCCATACCCCAGTTGACCGGGCCCGCGGGTCCCCAGGTTGCCGAAGAGCCGGAGCTGGCATCCTACTTCGATGTCCTCTGGGACAACCGCTGGCTGATAGCCGGCATCGCGCTGGTGCTCACCTTGATTGGCGCCGCGTACGCCTTTCTCTCCACCCCGGTGTATGAGGCAAACATGCTCATCCACGTCGAGGAAGAGGGCCAGAAGGAATCGAGGAACATCATAGGCGACGTGAATTCGATGTTCGACACCAAGACTTCCGCGCTGTCCGAGATGCAGCTGGTCAGTTCACGCCTCGTCGTGTCGCGCGCTACCGATAATTTGCGCCTGTATATCAACGCGCAGCCGAAGTATTTTCCGGTTATCGGTTCCTGGATCGCGAAACATAATTCGAACCTCTCGAATCCGGGCCTGTTCGGCTATGGTGGCTATGCGGGGGGCGCGGAAAAAATCGATGTCAGCACCTTCAACGTACCGGATGAGCTGCTCAACCTCCAATTCATGCTGACGGTGGAAAACGGCGGCCAGTTCCGTCTGGTGCAGAAGGACAAGAATCTCGAGTTGAGAGGCAAGGCAGGAACGCCCCTCGTGTATGAAACTCCCAGGGGAAACATCGAACTGCAGATCAATGGTATCGCCGCCAAGCCCGGCACCCAATTCTCGCTGACACGCACATCGCGCCTGGGTACGATCGAGAACATCCAGAAATCGATGACCGTGGCGGAGCAGGGCGGCAAGCAATCGGGAGTCATCGGCGTTACATTGCAAGGCTCCGACCCGGCGCTGATCCATGCGATCCTCAGTGAGATCGGCAAGGAATATGTGCGTCAGAACGGTTCGCGCAAGACTGAGGAAGCGGAAAAATCGCTGGCGTACCTGAACAAGCAACTACCGGAAATCAAAACACAGCTGGAACAGGCGGAAGCCAAGTACAACGCGTTCCGCAATAGCAATGGCACGATCGATCTCACCGAGGAATCGAAGCTGAGCCTGCAGCAATCGGCAACCGCCAAGATCAAGAAGATGGAACTGCAACAGAAGCGCATCGAAGCGTTGGCGCGGTTCATGCCGGATCATCCGGTGGTGCAAGGCATTGACAGCCAACTGAAGGAAATCAACGGCCAGATCGACAGCATGAACAACCATATCAAATCGCTGCCGCTGATCGAACAGAACCTGCTGCGCCTGTCGCGCGAAGTCAAGGTCAATACCGACCTGTACACCGGCCTGCTGAACACCGCGCAGCAGCTGAGGCTTGCGGCGGTCGGCAAGGTCAGCAATGTGCGCCTCATCGATGCACCGATGATGCCGGAGCGTCCGATCAAGCCGAATCGTCCGGTCATCATTGCGCTCGCCGCGCTGGCAGGGATTTTCCTTGGCGTGCTGCTGGCCTTCTTCAAGAAATCGCTCTACGGCCGTATTGAAACGCCGGAGCATGTGGAACGCGTGTCGGGCATCCCTGTTTTCGCCACGATCCCGCATAGCAAGAAGCAGAAGGAGCTGTACGAGCAGGTCAATTCGCGTCAGCAAAAGGTGCCGCTGCTGGCGAACGTCTCCTCGACCGACGTGGCGATCGAAAGCCTGCGCAATTTCCGTACAGCTTTGCAGTACTCGCTGCCGCAGTTCAAGAACAATATCGTGGTGATCAGCGGCGCGACGCCGGGCCTGGGTAAATCATTTGTATCGGCAAACCTGGCCGCAATCATGGCAGCCACCGGCAAAAAAGTCTTGCTGATCGACTCCGACCTTCGTAACGGGCTGCTGCACCTGTACTTCGGCTTCGGCCGCCAGGACGGCCTCTCCGATGCGATCGCCGGCGCCCGGACGATTGATCAGGTCATTCACCGCAACGTGATCGAGAACATGGACTTCATCTCGACCGGTACCTTGCCGCCCAATCCGGCCGAGTTGCTGCTGCGTCCTGATTTCGGCACCATTCTTCAGCAGATGTCGGCACGCTATGACCTGGTACTGGTAGATGCGACGCCTATCCTGGCGGTGGCGGATACCATGATCATCGGCGCGCATGCCGGCGCGATCTACATCATGACTCGTGCCGGTGTCACGACACCGGGCGAGATCAACGAATCGCTGAAACGTCTGCGGCATGCAGGTCTGGAAGCCAAAGGCGTGCTCTTCAACGACTTGAAGCTGCGGCCGGGACGCTATGGTTACGGTTACAGCTACGGCAACCGCAATGCGGCGGCTACCGGAGAATATCCACTGCTGGGAGCTTCATAGATATCGGCTGAAATTCCGATGTGAGGGTTGCTCCCTTTCGCAAGCAAAAAGTCCCGGGCCTTCATGGCCCGGGATTGTTCCAACTGGGGCTCCTGTACGAGCTGATTCCCTAATTATTCCGTCAAAATTAATGGCCACCAACGTGTTGACTCTCTCCCCCACCATATTCAAAGCCTACGACATCCGCGGCATCATCGGCAAAACTCTGGACGCTTCGGTAGCCATGCAGATCG
>JAQGLQ010000456.1 GCA_028292785.1 Noviherbaspirillum sp.
GTCACCGCGAAGGTCATCGAGATGGACAGCGGACGGGAACTGACGATCCGCGCGCGCTTTCTGGTCGGATGCGACGGCGCCAAGAGCCAGGTGCGCGAACAGCTCGGCTTCGCCATGGATGGCAAGGGCGTGCTCACCTATACCACCAACGTGATCTTCCGCTGTCCCGAGTTCAATCGGCTGCACGACAAGCAGCCGGGCTACCGCTACCTGTTCGTCGGCCCCACCGGGACATGGGCCACCATCGTCGCGATCAACGGCCGCGACAACTGGCGCATGTCGATCATCGGCAGCGCCGAGAAAGTGCATTACACCGACGAGGAACTGAAGCAGTTCGCCTACCGGGCGCTGGGCCGCCCGTTCCCGCTCGAGATCCTCAGCGTGCTGCGCTGGCAGCGCGCCGAACTGGTCGCCGAGCGCTATCACGAAGGCCGGGTTTTCATATGCGGCGATGCCTGCCACCTGACTTCGCCCACCGGCGGGCTGGGCATGAATACCGGCATCGGCGATGCGGTCGACCTGTCATGGAAGCTCTCGGCCGCGCTCGAGGGCTGGGGCGGTCCGGCGCTGTTCGATTCCTACGATATCGAACGCATACCGGTGGCCAGGCGCATCACCCGCTTCTCGACCAGCAATCTCGAGACCATGAAGAAGGTGCCGAGCAGCCCCAAGATCGCCGAAGACAGCGAGGAAGGCCGCGCGATCCGCCTGCGCGTCGGCCATGCGATGTCCGAAGGATTGAAGCAGGAATGGTTCTCGATGAACATGCATCTCGGGAATCGGTACATCGACTCGCCGATCAATGTCTATGATGAGGTCGAGAGCCGTGAGCAGCTGCTGGCCGAATATCAGGACCCGATTCATTACCGGCCGAGCTCGCGTCCCGGCTGCCGCGCGCCGCATGCCTGGCTGAAGGACGGGCGTTCGACGCTGGATCTGTTCGGCCGCGGCTTCGTGCTGCTGGCGCTCGACGGGCAGGCGGGCGGTACGGAAGATACGGCGCATTATCGCGAGGCCGCGCGGCGCATGGGCATGCCGTTCGAAACGGTCCGCATCGACCAGCCCGAGATACGCGCGCTGTACGAGAAGCGCTATGTGCTGGTGCGCCCCGATGGCCATGTCGCCTGGCGTGGCGACGCCCTGCCGCAGGATCCCGCCGCGATCGTCGGAAAGGTCACGGGGCATACAAGCGCGGTCAGCGAAACCATTCCGCAGGCCTGAGGATCAGACACCGGAAATCCCTCCGGCACCAGCGCGCAAACAGGCCGGGTCATTTCCCGGCCGCGCTCGTTGCAGGAACAAGGCTGCCTTGCAAGAAGCTTATTTCGACGCGGTCCCGCAACCGCAGAAAAGGAAACAACTCATGATCGGACAGCCCCTACCCCGACTCGAAGATCGCCGCTTCACCACCGGCAAAGGCAGTTACACCGACGACATCCGCGTCGACGGCCAGGTCTATGCGGCATTCCTGCGTTCGCCGCATGCGCATGCGGTGCTGCGCGCCATCGACACTTCGGCGGCCGCCGCGGCGCCGGGCGTGCTCGCGGTACTGGTCGGCAAGGACTACCTCGATGCCGGCTTTCAGGGCATCGAACATCACGCCAATCCGGCGGGTGCGGTGACCTGGCAGCAGCCGAGCTTCGAGAATTCGCTGACCGGATCGGTGCTGCAGCAGAAGCATCTGCCGCTGGCCATCGACAAGGCGCGCCATGTGGGCGAACCGCTGGCGATGGTGATCGCCGGGACGCCGCTGCAGGCGCGCGATGCCGTCGAGTTGATCGAGGTTGATTACGACGTGCTGGACGCCGTGGTGCGCTCCGACGACGCCATGCGCGAAGGCGCGCCGCAGTTGTGGGATGCCGCGCCGAACAATCTGTGTTTCCAGGTGCAGTACGGCGATCGCGAGGCGGCGCAACAGATCTTCAAGGATGCGGCCCATGTGGTACGCCGCGAGTTCCGCATCAGCCGCACCGTCAACGCCCAGATGGAGCCGCGCGCGGCGATCGGGACCTATGACGCCGGCAGCGGCGTCTATACCCTGATTTCCGGCAGCCAGGGCGTGACGCGGCAGCAGCAGGCGCTGGCCGGCGCCTTGCGCGCCCCGCTCGACAAGGTGCGCGTGGTGTCGCCCGACGTCGGCGGCGGCTTCGGTTCGCGCACGCCGCTTTACGTCGAACAGCTGGCGGTAGTGTGGGGCGCGCGCCAGGTCGGCCGGCCGGTGAAGTGGACCGGCGACCGCAGCGAGGCATTCCTGTCGGACTACCAGGGACGCGATGCCATCATCCGCGCAGCCATGGCATTCGCGGCGGATGGCCGCATCCTCGCCATCGACCACGAATGGATAGGCAACGTCGGCGCCCATCCGGTTACCTACGTGCCGCTGTCCAACGGCACCCGGGTGCTGACGTCGGTCTACGACGTGCCCCATACCGCCGTGCACGTCAGCGCGGTATTGAGCAACACCGTGCCGACCGCGCCTTACCGCGGCGCCGGGCGGCCGGAAGCGATGCATGCGATGGAACGCATGCTCGACATCGCCGCGCGCGAAATGAACCTGGACCGGGTCGAGATCCGCCGCCGCAACATGGTGCGGCGCGACATGCTGCCCTACAAGAATCCGATGGGCCTGACCTATGACAGCGGCGATTTCATCGGCAACATGGAGCGCGCGCTGGAACTGTCCGGCTGGAACGGCTACGCGGCGCGGCGCGAGGAATCGACAGCGCGAGGAAAGCTGCGCGGCATCGGCGTATCGAATTACATCGAGGCGCCGGTGGGTGCGCCGAGCGAGCGCATCGAAATGACGGTGACGCCGGACGGCGTGGTCGATATCGTGTCCGGCACGCAGTCGCAGGGACAAGGCCATGAAACCACGTTCGCCCAGGTGGTGGCGGCGCAGCTTGGGGTGCCGATCGAGACGATACGCCTGCGCACCGGCGATACCGCCTTCGTCAAGAATGGCGGCGGCACGCATTCGGACCGCTCGATGCGGCTGGGCGGCACCCTGCTGGTCCAGGCTTCGGCGCAGATCAGCGATGCCGGCCGGGCGGTGGCGGCGGCCATGCTGGATTCGGACGAACTGCGCTTCGCCGACGGCGCCTACACCGATGAACAGTCGGGCCGCAGCGTCAGCCTGTTCGAGGTGGCGCGCCATGTGGCCGAACACGGCATGCCGGGCGATGCGTCGGTCCGGGCGCTCACGGCCGCCAAGGAATTCGTCGGCCGCATGGCGGCCCATCCGACCGGCGCCGTGGTATGCGAACTGGAAGTCGATCCCGACACCGGCGAGGTCGAGCTGCTGCGCTACACCACGGTCGATGACGTGGGCAAGCCGATCAATCCGCTGATCGTCGATGGACAGGTGCACGGCGGCCTGGCGCAGGGCATCGGCCAGGCGCTGTCGGAAGGCTATTACATGGAAGCCGGCAGCGGCCAGGTGCTGAGCGGTTCTTACATGGATTACGGCGTGCCGCGCGCCGGCGCGGTACCGCCGCTCACCATCGAGCTGACGGAAGACCCGACGCCTGGTAATCCGCTTGGCGTCAAGGGCGGAGGCGAAAGCGGCATCACCCCGGCCACCGCCGTGATCTTCAATGCGCTGGCCGATGCGCTGCGCGACTTCGGCTCCGACGAACTCGACATGCCGGCCGTGCCCGCCGTCGTCTGGAACTACATTCATCGCGACGCCGGGATGCGGCCCGGCTGATCGCTTAACGCGACGCGCTCAGCGCCGGGGTCAGGCGCTGCGCGAGCTGCTTCAGTTCAGCCCCGACCTCCGCCAGTTTCGCATCGTCGAACAGCTGGCTGATGCCGCCCGAGCTCAGCGACAGCACGACCGAGCCGTCTTCCGACCGCAGAGGGACGGCGACGGCATTGATCTGCGCATGCAGCGAGCCCTTGTTCAGGATATAGCCGGTACGCTTGAAGTCGGCGAGCGCCTGCCTGATTTTCGGCAGCAGTTCCGGCCAGCGCTTGTCTTCGATCCGCGCCAGTTCTTCGAACAGCGCCTCGCGCTGCGCTTCCGACAGGCCGGCCATATAAGCCCAGCCCGTCACCGACGAAGCGAGCGGCACCTGCGAGCCGACTTCCAGATCGCGCAGGATGATGGACGAGCCCTGGCAGCGCTGCAGGTAGACCATGTTGGAGCCATCGCGCATGCCCAGCGACACCGCGCCCTGATGGCGGATGGCAATCGCCTGCATCTCCGGCTTCGCGAGTTCCGCGATCGGCGTCGCGATGACCACCGAATAACCCAGGCCGAGCACCGGAATGCCGGGCCGCAGCTTATCGCCGCGCCCGGCCTGCTCCAGATAGCCTTCCTGGATCAGGGTGTAGCAAAGACGCCAGACCGTCGGCTGCGGCAGTCCCGTGATGCGGGCGATCTCGGCCGTGCCCAGTTCCGGCGTTTCCCGCGTAAAGCAACGCAGCACCTTGAGCCCGCGCGCCAGGGCGGTCACATATTGACGGTCCTTTTCTTTTTCATGCTCGTCGTCCTGCATGTCCTCGGGTTTTCCGGGCCGCGCTTTTTTCATCGGTTTCAACATGATTTCCCATCCCTTTACACGTAGCAGATACCAGACAATTGATGCCGCTTGTCTGAATCGCTATAATGAATTTGCAATGCAGTTAGCTAATTTGCACAGCGAATTATAACATCGGTTTCGTTTGTTTTGGGCGGGAGATGATCTCATGCCGCAGACGCCGGAACCATAAGGAGACAGACTTGGACCGCAAAAATCCCGGCGCGGACGGCGTTCCCCTCACTTTCGCCTGCGGCCTGTATGACCGCATGCAGCCGTTGTATACCGGCGAGGTCAAGCCCGAAGGCATCGATCTCGACTTTCTCGCGATCGAGGCGCCGCGCATCATTTTCGACCGCATGTCGGGCAAGCAGGAATTCGACCTTTCCGAATTATCGAGTTCGGAATTCATCACGCGCATGAGCGTCGGCAATTCGCCTTTCGTTGCGCTGCCGGTGTTTCCGTCGCGCGTGTTCCGGCATAGCTTCATCACGATCAACCGGCGTTCCGGCATCCGCACGCCGAAGGATCTCGAAGGCCGGCGCGTCGGCGTACCGCTCTACACGATGACCGCGGCGATCTGGATGCGCGGGCACTTGCAGCACGACTACGGCGTCGACCTGTCCACGATCCACTGGGTGGAAGGCGCGATCAACAGCGCGACCGGCCACGGCGAGCCGACGGTATTGCCGATACTGCGCGAAGTGCCGATCACCCGCAACCGCAGCGGCAAATCGCTCAGCCAGCTGCTCGACGAAGGCGAAATCGACGCCATCCTCGGCACCACGCTGCCCGATGCCCGGCGTCACAATCCCGACATCGTGCGGCTGTTCCCCGACTTCCGCGACGTGGAAAAGGACTATTACCGGCGCACCGGCATTTTCCCGATCATGCATCTGGTGGCGATCAAGCGCGAGACCTATGAACGCCATCCTTTCATCGGGCAATCCCTGTATCGCGCCTTCTGCGAGTCGAAGCGGGTGGCGCTGGGCAGGATGCGCAACCTGGCGGCGCTGCGCTACATGCTGCCCTGGCTGCCGGACGACCTGGATGAGCTTGAGGAGGTGTTCGGCGACGATCCGTGGCCCTATGGCGTCGACGCCAACCGCAAGACGCTGGCGACGATGATGCAGTACATGGTGGAGCAGGGGGTGCTGGCGAAGGAGCTGCCGGTGGAGGATTTGTTTGTGCCGGTCGGGGAAGGTCGGTAGAAGTAACGTCGGCAGGGTGTAGAGCCAGGCCCGAAAAGGAGAAACAGAATGGTCACAACGCGCCCGAACCAGGTCCGCAAGCTCGCCGCGGCGTTAACGCTTGCCGCCATGGCCATGCTGCCGGCGCCCGCCTCCGCCCAGCAAGGCCCTTACCCCAACCGCATGGGCAAGATCATCGCCGCCTACAACCCCGGCGGCACGGTCGACGCGATGGCCCGCGCTTTCGCCCAGGCCTATACCGACAGCATGGGCAAGACCTTCATCGTCGAAAACCGTCCCGGCGCCGGCGGCAACATCGGACTGGCGGCCCTGGCGCGCTCGCCGGCCGACGGCTACACGCTGGGCATAGGCGCGGCCAATATCACCGCGCTCGCGGCGACGCGCTCGCTCTACCCTAATCTGGGCTTCGATACGCTCAAGGATTTCACGCCGGTCGCCTTCCTCGGACGGGTGCCCTTCGTGCTGGTCGTCAATTCCGAGGTGCCGGCGCACAATCTGTCCGAACTGCTGGCGTTGCTGAAGTCGAAGAAAACCAACTTCAACTACGCCTCCTCCGGCATGGGAAATACCGCTCACCTGTTCGGGGAACTGTTCAAGCACCGCGCCGGCGTCGACATGCTGCACGTCCCGTACAAATCGAGCGGCGAAGCGCTGATGGAAGTGGCGGCCGGCCGCGTGCATCTGCAGTTCGCGACGCCGATCGAGCTGAATCCGCACATCGCCAGCGGCAAGGTGCGGCCGATCGCGATCGCCGGTCCCAGGCGCCTGCCCGCCCTTCCCAACGTGCCGACCCTGGCGGAACTCGGCATGCCGGGCTTTGAAACGCCGACCTGGTTCGGCATCATCGCGCCGGCCGGCACCCCGAAGGACATCGTCGAACTCCTGAACCGGGAAACCGAAAAAGCGATGAGCGTGCCGGCGGTCAAGGCGCGCATCGTCCAGGCCGGCATCGAGCCGGAATACATGACGCCGCAGCGTTTCCAGGCTTTCATGGTCGAAGAAATCAACCGCTGGGAAGGCATCGTCAAGTCGGGCGCGCGCTTTGAATAACCCTTGTCCGGTTTTCTACTGGAATTTCCAAGAAAACGTGGCGTGACTGCACGTCCTTGCAGCCACGCCACGTTTTCTTGTTCATACGGTTGCTGCGCCCCGGCAACTTCGGTTACTGTACTGCAATTCTCAAAATCCCTATATAAACCAAGCGTTCCTGCCCGAAACTTTCCGACCCAATCGGATCGCATCGGCGCCCGCCGCTTCCCTTCCCGAACAATATGTCCGATAACGATCAAGCGAAAAACATCGTCCACGCGCCTCATTCGCCGCTGACGGAGTACTACCCCACCGAATCGGCCCGGCGCCAATGGGTGGGCAGCATTTTCGACAGCACCGCTGTCGATTACAACCGCATCGAAGCGATTCTGGGCCTCGGCAGCGGTTCATGGTATCGACGCCAGGCGTTGCTGCGGGCCGGCCTCAAGCCCGGCATGCGCGCGGTCGACGTCGGCGTGGGCACGGGACTGGTGGCGCGCCAGGCGGCGGCCATCGTCGGCGATCCGACCATGATCACCGGGGTCGATCCCAGCCCGGGCATGCTGCAGAACGCCAAGGTGCCGGAGGGCCTCAAGCTGGTGAGCGGCAGCGCGGAAAACATTCCTTTTCCGGACAACTCCTTCGATTTCCTCAGCATGGGCTACGCGCTCAGGCACATCAGCGATCTGTCGGTCGCCTTCGCCGAGTTCCACCGCGTGCTCAAGCCCGGCGGCCGGCTGTGCGTCCTCGAGATCACTTGCCCGGAAAAGCCGCTGCAGAAAATGCTGCTCAAGATTTACCTGCGCAACATCGTGCCGACCCTGGCCAGGCTGGCCGCCCGCAGCAGCGATACCTCGCTGCTGTGGCGCTATTACTGGGACACGATCGAGGCCTGCGCCAAGCCCGCCAGCGTCATGAGCACGCTGGAAGCCGCCGGCTTCGAAAAGGTCGACCGTCACGTCGAGCTCGGCATTTTTTCCGAGTACCGCGCGTACAAGAAGGCCTGAGCGCGTTCGCCGCCACGGGCGAAAAACCTTGAAGCGGCGCGAGCAGCACTGATAACATATACGACTCCCCGCAGAGAACGGATCGGCTCAATTAACTGAAAAAGTCGTCCGTTCCCCCAATTTTTTGAGCAAATACGATGAATACTGAAAACCACGCCGCGAATGACGCCGTGCTGCAGCGTGAGGTCGCCGCGCTGATCGTGGAGGCGTTGAACCTGGATGTGGCGCCTGAAGACATCAATCCCGACGATCCGCTGTACGGCGACGGCCTCGGCCTCGACTCCATCGACGTGCTCGAAATCGCCCTGGTGATCTCCAAGCGCTACGGCCTGCAACTGCGCGCCGACAGCGAAGACAATCACCGCATCTTCAGTTCCCTGCGCAGCCTGACCGATTACGTCCGCACCCGGAAAGCCGCCTGATGCCGGGGCTGGCACGGTTCGGGCGCGGGGCGCTGATCGTCGGCTTCGCCATCGGCTACTCCGTGCTCGCGCACTACACCAATGCCGCCCGCACCGAAACGCTGGGCCTGGCGATCGCCGTCGCGCCGCTGATGCTGGTCCTGCTGTCCCTGGCCTGGAACGCCTCGCGCCGCAAGAGCATGCTGGTCCTGTTCTGCATCGCCTGCGCGGCGTTCGGCCTGGCATGGCGCCGCGTCGAACATCATTACAGCCTGGTCTACTGGCTGGAACATGCCGGCACAGAACTGGCCCTCGCCTTCACCTTCGCCCGCACGCTGCGCGCCGGCGGCGTTCCGCTGTGCACGCGGTTCGCCCGCATCGTGCACGGTTCGCTGAGCCCGGCGCTGGAACGCTACACCCGGCAGGTGACCGTGGCCTGGGTCTGGTTGTTCAGCGCCATGGCGGCGGCGTCGACGCTGCTGTTCTTTGCCGCGCCGCTGGAGGCCTGGTCGGTGTTCTCGAATTTCCTCACCGCCCCGCTGATCGCACTGATGTTCGTGGCGGAGTACGCGGTGCGGCGGCGCCTGCATCCGGATGCCGACCATGCCGGCATCCTCGATGGCATCCGGCTGTTCTGGAAAGCGCCGGCGCGCTGATGCGCCGAAGGGCTGCGGCCACCGGATGAAAACCTTCAACATGTCCATGTTCCCCCTGATTACCCATGAATGCGCCGACAGCATCATCGCGTGGCGCGACGGCGCGCCGGTGACGGCCGCCCGCTTCCTGTCCGAGGTCGCCGAACTCGGCGCCGCGCTGCCGCCCGGCGGCTATCTGCTCAATTCCTGCGGCGACCGCTATCGCTTCATGGTCGGCTTCGCCGCCGCGCTGGTGCGCGGCAAGATCACCCTGCTGCCGTCGACGCAGACGCCGGAAATGATCCGGCAGATGCAGGCATTCGCACCGGATGTGTTCTGCCTGACCGATGCGAACGATTGCGCGATCGACCTGCCTCAGGTGCGCTACCCCGGCCTCGGCGGCGACCGGCCGCGGCAATTCGCGGTACCGGCGATCGATGGCGCGCAGCTGGCGGCTTATGTTTTCACGTCGGGTTCCACCGGCACGCCGATCCCGCATGCCAAGAACTGGGGTTCGCTGGTGCGCAACGTGCGCGCCGCGGCAAAGCTGTGGCGCATCGACGATGGCCGGCGGCATGCGGTGATCGGCACCGTGCCGCCGCAGCATATGTACGGTTTCGAATCGACGGTGCTGATCGTGATGCAGAACGCCGGCGCGATGGTGGCCGGCCGGTCCTTCTATCCCGCCGACATCTGCGCCGCCCTCGCCGCGACGCCGCGGCCGCGCGCGCTGGTGTCGACCCCGGTGCACCTGCGTTCGGTGCTCGGCGCCGGGATAGCCGTTCCTCCCGCCGACCTGGTGGTGTGCGCCACCGCGCCGCTGTCGCCCGCGCTGGCGCAGGAACTCGAAGCGCGGTTCGACGCGCCGCTGCTGGAAATCTACGGCAGCACCGAAACCGGCCAGATCGCCATGCGCCATTCCGCCTCGACGCAGGAATGGCAGCTGTTTTCCGGCATCCGCCTGCACCAGGATAACGGCGCGACCCGGGCCGCCGGCGGCCACATCGATCAATCGACGCTGCTCAACGACGTCATCGAACCGGTCGGCGAAGATCGCTTTCTGCTGCACGGGCGCACCGCGGACCTGGTCAACATCGCGGGCAAGCGCAGTTCGCTCGCCTATCTCAACCTGCAGCTCAACGCGATCCCGGGCGTGGCCGACGGCGCGTTCCTGATGCCGGACGATGCCGGACCCGACGGCGTGACGCGCCTCACGGCGCTGGTGGTCGCTCCCGGAATGAGCGCGGCGGACATCACCGTCGCGCTGCGCGAGCGCATCGATGCGGCATTCCTTCCGAGGCCGCTGTACATGGTCGACGCCTTGCCGCGCAATGCGACCGGAAAGCTGCCGCGCGAGGCGCTCAGGGAACTCGCGCTATCCCGCAAGCGCCAGTCGAGCGAAAGCCCGGCATGAGCGTCGCCTCCTTGCCGCTGCCTCTCGCGCACGACCACCCCGCCTACGCCGGCCACTTTCCCGGCATGCCGATCATGCCGGGCGTGGTGCTGCTCGACGAGGCGCTGCATGCGATCGGCCAGGCCATGAATGCCGACCTGTCGTCCTGCCGCATCAACGCCGTCAAATTCCTCAGTCCGGTCAAGCCGGGCGAGCCGGTCCGGGTCGACTATGAGGCGCTCGCTACCGGAGCGGTGCGTTTCGATATTGTCAGCGGCGAACGCAAGGTGGCCACCGGCTCGGTGCGCCCCCTCCCCGCCGTGCCGGAATAGCGCGCCATGGTCTTCTCTTCCAAGGGATCCGGCGCGGAATGGGCGCGCAGGCCGGAGCGCAGCAATATGCTGATGCTGCGCATCATGACCTGGATATCGCTCAGGCTCGGCCGCGCGCCGGGCCGCGCGGTGCTGCATCTGATCGTCGCCTATTTCCTGCTGTTCGCGCCCGCCAGCCGCGCCGGATCGATGCGCTATCTTTCCCGGGTGCTGGGCCGACGTGCGCGATGGAGCGACGTCTATCGGCATTTCTTCTGGTTCGCATCGACCATCCATGACCGGGTGTACCTGATCAACGAACGATTCGATCTGTTCGATATCCGGGTGCACGGCGAACCGGTGATCGAGGAAGCGCTGGCCGGCGGCCAGGGCGTATTCCTGATCGGCGCCCACATGGGCAGCTTCGAGGCCATCGGTTCGCTGGGCAGGAACCGCACCGGCCTGAAAGTGGCGATGGCGATGTATGAAGAAAACGCGCGCAACATCAGCGCCGTGCTTGCCGCCATCAACCCGAATGCGCAGCAGAATGTGATCGGCCTCGGCCACATCGATTCCATGCTGAAGATCAACGAGGCGCTGCAACAGGGCAGCATGGTCGGCATGCTCGCCGACCGCACCTTCGGCGACGACACCACCCTGCCCGTGACGCTGCTTGGCGCCACCGCGCAGCTTCCGGTCGGGCCGTTCCGCATGGCCGCCATCATGCGCCGCCCGGTGATTTTCATGGTCGGGCTTTACCTCGGCGGCAACCGCTACGAGATTCATTTCGAGAAGCTCGCTGATTTCTCGCAGCTGGCTTCGGGCCAGCGCCAGGCGGAAATGGAACGGGCCATGGCACGCTATG
>JAQGLQ010000494.1 GCA_028292785.1 Noviherbaspirillum sp.
GCTGACGCTGTCGCTCGCGGTGGAGGCAAAGCGCAGCAGCTTGGCGAGGCGCTCGCGGTTGCCGAAGTCCTCGCCCACGCCTTCCTTCAGCACGGCGCCGAAATCGGCGTAGAACCTGGCGTACTTGCCCTTGTCTTCCTCGCTGGCGCCCTCTTCCTTCTCCTGCTTGGCCATGTCTTCCAGCATGGAGAGCACGCGCTTGGTCGAGCCCTCGCGGATGGCGCGCACGTCGCGGCTCTCCTGCAGCAGTTCGCGGCTGACGTTCAACGGCAGGTCGGCCGAGTCGATCACGCCCTTGACGAAGCGCAGGTAGACCGGCAGCAGGGCCTCGGCGTCGTCCATGATGAAGACGCGCTTGACGTACAGCTTGACGCCGGCCGCCTTCTCCCGGTTCCACAGGTCGAAGGGCGCGCGAGACGGGATATACAGGAGCTGCGTGTACTCGGTCGAACCCTCCACCCGGTTGTGCGACCACGCCAGCGGCGGTTCCGGGTCGTGGCTGATCTGCTTGTAGAACTCCTGGTACTGCTCGGGCGTGATGTCGGATTTGCTGCGGGCCCATAAGGCGCTGGCCTGGTTAACCGTCTCAAACTCGTCCTTGAGCACGGTTTCCTTCTTGGCGTCGTCCCATTCCTCTTTCTGCATCAGAATCGGCAGCGAGATGTGGTCCGAGTATTTGCGCACGATGGACTTCAGCTTCCATGAGGACAGAAATTCGTCCTCGCCTTCGCGCAGGTGCAGAGTGATGCTGGTGCCGCGACCCAGCTTGTCGATCGATTCGACGGTGAAATCTCCTTCGCCGCCCGATTCCCAGCGCACCGCTTCGGAAGCGGGCAGTCCGGCACGGCGGGTGTCAACAGTGATCCTGTCGGCCACGATGAACGCCGAATAGAAGCCGACGCCGAACTGGCCGATCAGCGCGGCATCCTTCTGCTGGTCGCCCGACAGCCTGGAAAAGAATTCCTTGGTGCCCGATTTGGCAATCGTACCCAGGTGCTCGATCGCCTCATCGCGGCTCATGCCGATGCCGTTGTCCGCGATGGTGATGGTGCGGGCGGCCTTGTCGAAGGTAACCGTGATCTTCAGGTCGGGATCGTTCTCGAACAGTTCGCCGTGGTTGATGGCTTCGAAGCGCAGCTTGTCCGCCGCGTCGGATGCGTTGGATACCAGCTCGCGCAGGAAAATCTCCTTGTTCGAGTACAGGGAGTGAATCATCAACTGCAGCAGCTGCTTTACTTCCGCCTGAAAGCCCAGGGTTTGTTTTTCGGATGCGGCCATTTTTTACCTCGAAAGTCGATTAGTCGATTAATGGGGATGTGGGCTGTGTCTTGCCGCGCGATCATGGTCGAAGCGACAATATCCGCTCATATGGGGCTGCCGCAATGCTTTTCAAGCCCGCCGGACTTCCCGTTGAAGAAAGGCAAGCACGCCCGGATCGGAGGAAGTCGTCACGTTGAAGCGCATTCGCGTCGACGGCAGCTGATCGGGCGAAAACAGGCTGCCGGGCGCCAGCAGATAGCCATGGTCAGCCGCTTTTTCGGTCAGGACGTTGGTATCGCAGCCGGCATCGGCCCAGATGAACATGCCGCCCGGGGCGCTGATATCGATGGTCATGCCAGCGCGTTCCAGCTGTTTCACGGTCTTGTCGCGCACCCGGTCGAGCTTGCTGCGCAGGCGCTCGACATGCTTGCGGTAGTGGCCTTCCGACAGGATTCTGTATACGATGCGCTCGCCGATGTCGGTGGTCGTCAGTGTCGTGAGCATTTTGCGATCGGACAGCTGCACGGCCAGTTCCTCCGACGCTGCGATGAATCCGACCCGCAGGTTCGCCGCGAGGGTTTTGGAAAAGCCGCCAAGATAGATAACCCGGTTCAGCTGGTCAAGTGCCGCGATACGGGTCGCGGGCGGCACGGTGCCGCTGGAATGCATGTCGCAATAGATGTCGTCCTCGACGATCATGAAGTCATGCTGCTCCGCGATCTTCAGTACCTGGAACGCCTTGGCTGCCGACAGCGAGGTGGACGTCGGATTATGCAGGACGGAGTTGATCACATACAGTTTCGGCTTGTGCGCGGCCGCAAGAGCGGCGAGTTTGGCGATGTCCGGCCCGTCCGGCAGGCGCGGGACGCCGACCACTTTCGCGCCCAGCGTGGTAAATGAGCCGAACATCAGAAACCAGGCCGGGTCATCGACGAAAATGGTGTCGCCGGGCTGCGCGAAGTGACGCGCAATCACGTCGAGTCCCTGCGTGACGCCGCATGTGGTGACGATCTGCTCCGGCGCGGCGGCGATTTCGAGTTCCGCGAGCTTGAGTTGCAATTGCTGGCGCAGCGGCAGGAAACCCTGCGGGTCGCCGTATTGCAGCAGCAGATTCTGGTTCTGCCTGCCGATGGATCGCAACGCATTCCCCACCAGTTCGGCATCCAGCCAGTCGCTGGCCAGCAGGCCGGAGCCCGGCATCTGCTGGGCGGAACGCTGACGGAACATATTGCGGATCAGCCATGTGACGTCGATGTGGCGCGGGGCGGGATCGGCCAAGCGCGCCGTCTTCTTTCCGGCCGCGCGCATCGGCGAACGTTCGCGCACATAGAAGCCGGAGCCCCGCCGCGACTCGAGATATCCCTTGGCCACCAGCCTGTCATACGCCTCGACGACAGTGAAGCGCGATACCTTTTGCGCCGTGGCGTACTCGCGGATCGACGGCATGCGCGCGCCGGTGCGTAACAGCTTGTCGTCGATCCGCGCCTGGATGGAGCGGACGATCTGCTCGACCAGCGACTCCCCGCTTTGCCGCGACAGTATCCGCGGCGCGGCATCCACGATGTCCGCCGGCGCGTCCGAAAATTCTCTGCGTATTCTTGCTGTATTGGTCATGTCACCGTGACAGTGGTTGTAATTATTTGGCTAACTGTACTGGTACTGTATTGGTATCGTCCTTTAGGATACTCCATCGACAGCGGCAACGAAAGCCGGCGGTCGGCAAATCACTTTCACATAAAGGGCCGGACAATGACGAACGCAACCATGACGCGGGAAACCAGAGGCATGTGGCTGGGCATGGCCGGCGTCGCGATCTTCAGCCTGACGCTTCCGATGACGCGGCTCGCCGTGGCTGAACTCGATCCGATGCTGGTCGCGCTTGGCCGAGCGGTAGTGGCTGCCGCAGGGTCCGCGCTGCTGTTGTGGTGGACCGATGCGCCTTGCCCCACGCCGGCGCAATGGAAGGCGCTGGCCGTCACGGCGCTCGGCGTGGTGGTCGGCTTCCCCGTCTGTTCCTCGATTGCGATGCGTCATGTGCCTGCGTCGCACGGCGCCGTGGTGGTCGGCATCATGCCGCTGGCGACGGCGCTGTTCGGCGCCCTGCGCTTCGGCGAACGCCCGCCGGCGGGTTTCTGGGCCGCCGCCGTGGCGGGTAGCGCACTGGTGGTCGCGTTCGCGCTCTGGCAAGGAGGCGGTACGTTGCATCCCGCCGACTTCGCGCTGTTCGCTGGGGTCGTGGCCGGCGCGATGGGCTATGCCGAAGGAGGGCGCCTGTCGCAGACCATGCGCGGCCAGCACGTGATCTCGTGGGCGCTCCTGCTATCCATGCCGGTCCTGCTTCCCGCGTCCGTCCTGCTCGGCTGGCAGCATGGCATAAATGCCTCGCCCAAGGCATGGATGGCCTTCGGTTATATATCGATGTTCTCGATGTTCATCGGATTTTTCTTCTGGTACAAGGGCCTGGCGCTGGGCGGCATCGCGCGCGTCTCGCAGATCCAGTTGCTGCAACCGTTTCTGAGCCTGGTCGGCGCCGCCCTGATTCTTGGCGAAGCGCTGGATGCGCGCCATATGCTGTTCGCGCTAGCCGTCATCGGTGCGGTCGCGGCCGGAGGGCGAATGAGTATAAAACGTTAACAAAGCCTGACGAAACGTCATGAATACGTCCGAGCAGGCCCGTGGTAACCATCAGTTTCCGTGAATGGCCGGCCGCTGTTGAGAGTAAAATCTTGGCCACCTGTTCAACCCGCCATGCCGATCAATGCGGAATGGCCCTATCTCAAGAGGCGCGCATGTCTGTGTACGAAAAATTGAAAGCCCTGAATATCGAATTGCCCGGCGTCGCCACGCCCGCTGCCGCCTATGTCATGCATGCGCAGACCGGCAA
>JAQGLQ010000536.1 GCA_028292785.1 Noviherbaspirillum sp.
GCTGACGACGCTCACTTCGCGCTCGGTTTCGTTCATGCGCAGGACCGCTTGTGGCAGCTCGAACTGAACCGCCGCATCGCCGCCGGCAGGATGGCCGAGATCCTGGGGCCCGGCGCGCTGGATACCGACCGGTTCATCCGCACCCTCGGCGTGCGCCGCAATGCCGAGCGCATCCTGGTCAATCTTTCGCCGCAGGCGCGCGCCGCGCTCGAATTCTATGCCAGGGGAATCAATGCCTATCTGAACACGCGGTCGGGTCCCTTGCCGCCCGAATTCATCATCACCGGCGCGCCTGCTCCCGCTCCATGGCATCCAGCCGATTCGCTCGGGTGGCAGACCATGATGGCATGGGACCTCAGCGCAAACTGGGGTCAGGAATTGCTGCGGATGCGCCTCGCGCAGCGTTTTTCTCTGGGCCAGATCAACGAGCTTCTGCCGCCGTACCCGGGCGACCCAATCCTCGAGACCCAGGATTACACCGGGTTGTACCGCGGCCTGCGCGGACTTGCACAGCAGCTGTCCAAGGTGGCCGCGAGCGCGCCGCCGTCGCTGGTGGATGGCATGGGTTCGAATAATTGGCTGGTCGGCGGCGCCCTGTCGGAGACCGGCAAGCCATTACTGGCCAATGACCCGCACCTGTTCATGTCGGCACCCTCCCTGTGGTATCTCGCCCATATGTCGGCACCGGGCCTCAATGTCATCGGCGCCACGCTGCCGGGTTTGCCGATGGTGGTGCTCGGCCGCAATGACCGGATCGCCTGGGGATTCACCAATACCGCACCGGATGTCCAGGATCTGTTCGTCGAGCGGGTCAACCCGGACAATATCGGACAATACCGGACTCCGGACGGCTGGGCCAACTTTGCATTGCGCAAGGAAACCATCAAAGTAAAAGGACAGCCCGATGTGACGATCGACGTGCGCGAAAGCCGGCACGGGCCTATTGTCACCGGCGCATTGCCGGCGCTGGCCAAGGCGCCGATCGATGCAAAGAGCCATGTGATCGCATTTTCCTGGACTGCTCTGCGGGCGGACGACCTGACCTTGCAGGCTGGCATCAGGTTCAACCACGCGAACAACTGGGAGGAGTTCCTCGATGCCGCCAGGGATTTCGGCGCGCCGCAGCAGAATATTGGTTATGCCGATGTCGATGGCAATATCGGCTTCATCGCGCCTGGACGCATACCTTTACGCAAGCCGGAAAACGATCTGAAGGGACTGGCGCCGGCGCCCGGATGGGATACGCGTTACGACTGGAGCGGATTCATGCCATTCAATGAACTGCCGCGCGCTTACAACCCGGCATCGCAAAGAATCGTCAGTGCGAATGAAAAGATCGTCGGGCCGGATTACCCGCATTTCCTGACGAGCGAATGGTCGCTGCCTTACCGGGCCGATCGCATCAATGCGCTGCTCGATGCGCGCTCTCGCCACAGTATCGGCAGCTTCGAGCAGATGCAGCAGGATCATGTCTCGCGCGCGGCGCAGGAACTCTTGCCGGTTCTGCGCGGAACGGCGCCGCGCAGCGACCGCGCGAAGACGGCCCTGAACATGCTCGCGGCGTGGAACGGAGAGATCGACGCGCGCCTCGCTCAGCCACTGATTTTCAATGCCTGGATGCGCGAGGCATCCCGCATGATGTTCGCCGATGAACTCGGCGAGGACTTGATGAAGGACTACTGGGACCAGCGCAATGTCCATCTGCCGATGGTCAACGTGCTCAAGAACCGGGAGGGGCAGGGCCGCTGGTGTGCGGACGACACCGTGGCACCGGGGAAGAAACCTCAGGATTGCGGCGAGCTGCTGTCGTCATCGCTGGAGTCG
This sequence comes from Noviherbaspirillum sp., assembly GCA_028292785.1. The sequence continues at coordinate 1,825 of JAQGLQ010000536.1, forward strand.
GCGTTGAACGATCTGGAGCGCCGCTATGGAAGTGATATGGCGCGCTGGAATTGGGGCGAAGCGCACGTGGCTCGTTCGGAGCATCGTCCTTTCGGCAGGATCGCCCGGCTTGCGCCGTTCTTCGATATTCGCATCCCGACGTCGGGCGATACCTATACCGTCAACGTGGGCAGGTTCAGGTTGAGTGACGAGAAGGAGCCTTTCGCGAGTCGGCACGCGGCGACCTTCCGTGCGATTTACGACCTGTCCGATCCGGAGAACTCGCGCTTCATCCATTCAACCGGTCAGTCGGGCAATGCGCTGTCGCCGCTGTACCGAAGCTATGTGCAGCGATGGGCCGAGGTTCGGTATTTGCCGATGAAAACCCGTCGCGCGGATGTCGAAAAGCATAAGCTGGGGCTGCTGACTATCAGTCCGTAACACCTGAACCGGTTCCAAGTACCCCAGCGGATCACTCGGCCGGCTTGCCCGCGACCGGCTTTACTTTCGATGCGGCGTCCTTCGCGCGACCGCGCGCCGTCTCGACATCATCCGCCGTCGCAAGCGCCACACCCATGCGGCGCCGGGGGAAAGATTCAGGCTTGCCAAATAGGCGGATGTCCGCGCCCGGTACTCTCAACGCATCGGCCACGCCTTCGAATGCGATTGCCTTGCCGTCGTGCTGCCCATAGATGACTGCCGATGCCCCCGGTCTTTTCAGCGCCGTATTGACCGGCAGCCCGAGAATCGCCTTGGCATGCAATTCGAACTCGCTTTGCTCCTGGCTGGCCATGGTCACCATACCGGTATCGTGCGGCCGCGGGCTGACCTCCGAGAACCACACCATGTCGCCCTTGACGAACAGCTCGACGCCGAATACGCCCAATCCGCCGAGATTGTCCGTGACCTTCTTCGCTATGTCGCGCGCACGCTCCAGGGCGGCGGGCTGCATTGGATGGGGCTGCCACGATTCGACGTAATCACCCTTGACCTGAATGTGGCCGATGGGATCGCAGAAATGCGTCGCCACGGCGCCGTTCGCATCCATCGCGCGGACGGTGAGCTGCGTGATCTCATAGTCGAAATCGATGAATCCCTCGACGATGACACGCCCGGCATCGACGCGGCCGCCAGCCGCCGCATAGTTCCACGCGGTTTCGACATCGTCCGGCCCATCGATCTTTGACTGACCTTTGCCGGACGAAGACATTACAGGCTTGATCACGCAAGGAAAGCCGATTTCCGCGCACGCCGCCTTCAGTTGATCGAGGCTGTCGGCGAAGCGGTAAGGCGAAGCCGGTAGCGCGAGTTCTTCTGCGGCCAGCCGGCGTATGCCTTCCCTGTTCATCGTGAGCCATGCCGCGCGCGCCGTCGGGATGACCGTGGCCTTGCCGGCTTTTTCGAGTTCGAGCAGCATGGGGGTGGCGATCGCTTCGATTTCCGGCACTACAAGATCGGGCTTTTCCCGCTCGATCAGCGCCGCCAGTGCGGCGCCATCGGTCATGTCGATGACGTGGGCGCGATGCGCGACTTGATGGCCTGGCGCATTGGGATAGCGATCGACCGCAATGACTTCCACACCCAGCCTTTGCAGCGAAATGATCACTTCCTTCCCAAGCTCGCCGGAGCCGAGCAACATGACTTTGACTGCGGAAGGGGACAAGGGGGTGCCGAGGCGGGAAGGTAGGTTCATGGCGGATTCTATCGACGGTTGAGTGGGGCGAGTAGTGGTCTGTACGGACCACTAAACGCGCGACGATATCAAATGTGGCCGTATTTGCACAGGCCAGATGCAATCGGCATTGTCAAAATTGAATGATGCCGGTCAAGAAAAAGCCGCCAGCAAAATTGCCTGGCGGCGCCTTTTCTGCGGAGGGGCAATTGGATTACCCCTCTTTTTTCGATATCAGTCGGCGGCGTAGATATCGTTGTTTTTGGTTTCCTTCACGAACAGCATGCCGATCACGAAGGTGAGCAGTGCAATGATGATCGGATACCACAGGCCGTAATAGATATCACCCTTGTAGGCAACCAGCGCGAACGCGGTGGTTGGCAACAGGCCGCCGAACCAGCCATTGCCGATGTGATAGGGCAGCGACATGGAGCTGTAGCGAATACGGGTCGGGAACATCTCCACCAGCATCGCGGCAATCGGGCCGTACACCATGGTTACGTAGATGACGAGGATGGTCAGCAGGACCAGGATCATGCCCTTGTTCATCTGTGCGGGATCAGCCTTTGCGGGATAACCGGCGTTCTTGATGGCATCGCCAAGCTCCTTCTTGAATGCGGCATCCTTGGCGGCGCCATCCGCGGCGCTCAGCCCCGTGGCGTCGTAACCCTGGATCACCTTGTCGCCCACCTTGATCGATGCGACGGTGCCTGCCGGCGCGTCAACCGTGGTGTAGCTTACCGATGCGTTTGCCAGCACCGTACGGGCGATGTCGCAGGAAGAGGTGAACTTCTTGGTGCCGGTCGGATTGAACAGGAACTGGCATTTCGACGGGTCGGCGGTCACGACGACCGGCGAGCTTTTGATCGCGGCTTCCAGCGCGGGGTTGGCGTAATGCGTGAGCGCGCTGAAGATCGGAAAGTAAGTGAGCGCGGCGATCAGGCAGCCGCTCATGATGATTATCTTGCGGCCGATCCTGTCGGACAGGGAGCCGAACACGATGAAGAACGGCGTGCCGATCAAGAGCGCGGCGGCGATCAGGATATTGGCTGTCGCACCGTCGACCTTCAGCGTTTGTGTGAGGAAGAAAAGGGCATAGAACTGGCCCGTGTACCAGACGACCGCCTGGCCGGCGGTGAGGCCGATCAGCGCGAGAATGACGATCTTCAGGTTCTTCCATTCGGCGAACGCTTCGGTTAGCGGTGCTTTCGAGGTCTTGCCCTCCGCTTTCATTTTGGCGAATGCCGGCGATTCATTCATCGAAAGACGGATCCATACCGAGATGGCGAGCAGGAAGACCGAAAGCAGGAACGGGATGCGCCAGCCCCAATCGGCAAAGGCCGCTTCGCCGATCGCGGTGCGCGTGCCAAGGATCACCATCAGCGACAGGAAGAGACCCAGTGTCGCGGTGGTTTGTATCCATGACGTGAATGCGCCCCGTTTGCCGTTGGGAGCATGTTCGGCGACATAGGTCGCGGCTCCGCCATACTCGCCGCCGAGCGCAAGTCCCTGCAGAATCCGCAGCGAAATGAGAATGACGGGCGCTGCGATGCCGATCGAGGCATAAGAAGGTAGCAAGCCGACCATGAAGGTCGAGAAGCCCATGATCAGGATCGTCACGAGGAAGGTGTATTTGCGGCCGATCATGTCGCCCAGACGGCCGAATACGAGGGCACCGAAAGGACGGACAATGAAGCCCGCGGCAAACGCAAGCAGCGCGAAGATGAAGGCCGTGTTGGGGTCGGTACCGGCGAAGAACTGCTTGGCGATGATCGCCGCCAACGAACCATATAAGTAGAAGTCGTACCATTCGAATACGGTGCCTAGCGATGAAGCGAAGATAACCTTACGCTCCTCCGCCGTCATGCCGCGTGCCGCAGTAGTCTGTACTGTCGCCATGCTGTTCTCCTCAAGTCATTGAATTGGAATTGCAACGCCTGCGCATTTCTGCACGTGCCGATTTTGCAAGCCGAAACTTACGCGACGCTTGCGGCAATCTTACGGAAACTTACAGTAAGTTGTTGTCAAAATACTAATTGTCAGGGCGTTTGGCATGTGGATTCGGCGGCGGCGGTGCATCCGAAAGAGTCGACATGTCGCGACGGAACATGCAACATATCGGGTTTTGAAACGGGGTGAGCATGCTCAAGCACATCGTGATGTGGAAACTGAAAGAGAATGCCGAAGGTGCCGACAAGGCGACCAATGCGGCGAAGATGAAAAAGATGCTCGACGCCTGCGCGCACATCGTGCCGGGCATGTTGAAATTCGAACTGGCCCTGGCGCAACCGGCACTCGAAGCGACGTACGACGTCGTGCTGTATTCGGAGTTCGCGTCCAAGAGCGCGCTCGACGCCTATCAGGAGCATCCGCAGCATGTGGCGCTGAAGCCCTTCATCGGCGCGATTCGCGAAGCGCGGCAATGCATGGACTATGAGGTCTGAAATGCCGATGCGATTTTTTACCATTCACGGGCCAGACCGAAGGAGCCGCCATGGGTATCGATGATCCGCGCGCGTTGCCGAACGAGATTCCATTCCTGCAGGACCTCGGAGTTGAGTTTCTCGGGATGTCAGGTGGCGAGGCATCGATCGCACTGAACCTGCTGCCTCGCCATATGAACAGCTGGCACGTCACACATGGCGGGGTCACCATGACCATGCTCGATGTCGTCATGTCCTTGGCGGGACGCTCGCTCGACCCGGAGGCGCGCGCCGGCGTCACCATCGAGATGAAAACCAGTTTCCTTCAGCCTGGAGGCAGGGCGGGCAGCCGTCTGATCGCAAGGGGCAAGGCGCTTCATCGCTCGACCACGATGTGCTTCTGCGAAGGAGAACTCTGGAATGGCGACAAGCTGGTCGCGAAAGCGATGGGTACCTTCAAGTATCTGAAACGCCTCGATGCCGCGAAAAAGCTGGAGCACGACTGACGGTAGCGGCGTAAGGTGGGGCGGATTACGAAGCCATGAAAAATTTTCAGGATAAAGTCGCCGTCATTACCGGCGCAGCCAGCGGATTCGGCAGGGAGTTCGCCAACGTCGGCGCAAGATTAGGCATGAAGCTGGTCATCGCGGATGTGCAGCAGGATGCCTTGCATGGTGCGCTGGCCGAACTGCAGGCGGCCGGAGCGCAGGCTCTCGCCGTGCATTGCGACGTGCGTGATGCCGCGCAGGTCCAGGCGCTGGCCGATGCCGCGATGCGGGCGTATGGCGCGGTGCATCTGGTATTCAACAATGCCGGCGTCGGCACTGGCGGCCTCATCTGGGAAGCCTCGCAGGCCGACTGGGAATGGGTCCTCGGCGTCAACCTGTGGGGAGTGATTCACGGCATCCGCATCTTCACGCCGCTCATGCTCGAATGCGCGAGAAAGGAATCCGGTTATGAAGGACATGTCGTCAACACCGCATCGATGGCCGGTATGCTCAACGCGCCAAATCTGGGTGTCTATAACGTCTCGAAGCATGCCGTCGTTTCGCTATCGGAGACGCTCTACCACGACCTCAGGCTTATCGATGCCCCCATAGGCGCATCGGTGCTATGCCCCTATTTCGTCCCGACTGGCATCGGCCGTTCCGAGCGCAATCGCCCGGACCATCTGCGGAATGGGGCGGCGCCGACGGCGAGCCAGCTTGCGTCGCAGGCGTTTACGGATAATGCGGTAGCATCCGGCAAGAAGAGCGCGGCTGAGGTGGCGGAGCTTACTTTCGGTGCGATCCGGAATGACGAGTTCTATATCTTCTCGCATCCGCAGACGCTGGATAGCGTCAGGACTCGCATGGAGGATATTCTTCAGAATCGCAATCCCCCAGACCCGTTCGCCGCCGCCCCGCATCTGCGTACAGCGCTCAGGGCGAAGCTGAACAAAAGTTGCGACGACGAGGTCATGCGCTACCGGATTACATTGGGCGACTGGAACATGCAGCGGCGCGATGCGCAGCCGATACGTTATGACGTGTTCGTCATCGAACAGCAGGTGCCGGTCGAGCTCGAATGGGATGATATGGATGAGCAATGCGTGCATGCGATCGCCTACGACCACGTCGGGAAGGCGGCAGGCACTGCACGATTGCTGCCGGACGGCCATATCGGCCGCATGGCGGTCATGCAAGCCGTGCGCGGTTCCGGGGTCGGCAGCGCAATGCTCAAGGCGCTGATGCAAGAAGCAGCGCGGCGCGGAGACGAAGCGGTGCTGCTTCATGCGCAGACGCATGCCGAAGCGTTTTACCGTGGCCATGGATTCAGGCGTGAAGGCGATGTATTCATGGAGGCCGGCATACCGCATGTGCTGATGCGACATACGTTCCGGGACGCGTGATATGCCGGGATTCAACGGATGCTCAAGAGCAGGCGGCGAGCCTAAACAACGATTGCTTGCGATATCTCATCCGCCGTCCGCATGTGTCACGACTACGGATCAAGGATGTCTATAGTGATAATTCCTGGTTTCATTGCACAGGACAGCGAATTTTACGGAGATCAGCATGAAAACTCTTTTTGTCGCGGTTGCGATTGCCTTGCTGGCCGGTTGCGCAGGCATGCATGATGGAGGTCGATCGTCGAGCGGCTTCATGGGAAGTTCCGGCGCAAGCGATATGCAGAACAAGTCGGACGATATCTTCCATTCCTGGCTGAACTGATTGCAAAGCCCGTCATTGCCGGGCGGTCACCTTATCTGTTGCTCATGCAGCATGGCGCTGTTGTCCGAATATAAGCGGACCAGCGTCGAGGCCCGGGTTCCGTAGTCGGGCGATTCGATGCAGACGGCGGAGAGGATGCGCTCGCGTTCGATGCTGACACCGGTGCTGGGCAGACGGGATTCGGGATAGCAAGTCGTGTCGGAGAGCATGTCGAAGTAGGCGGATTCCGGTGCGCCCTGGCACAGCAGGCTTGCAAACTGCGCTTTGGTACACAGCACTTTCGGCCATGCCGTGTCGAGGCTTCCGTTGGAAAGGCCATATATGCCGGGCGCCAGTGGTCGAGCGTTGCGTTCGTCACCGTCGGCGCCATTCGAAAACCAGATCAGTCCCGCAGCATCGCCGACAAGCAGATTGAACCCGTTGAAGGCATGGGCGTCCGGCGCTATTCCCCTGACGTATTCCTCCGCCGTTGCCTGTCCGGTGAGATAGTCGGCCACCAGGCGTCCGCGCGTAGGAGCATCGGCCCGCATTCGCGAGGGCGCGCGGATATTAGTGATCGCGGCGAAACGTCCGTCGCGCGTAATTCCCATCCACGTGCCGCCGGCCTGCAGATCGCGCCCCGCGTACACCTGCGGATGATCGTCCCACCAGTTCGCCGGCGCGGCGGGCCGATCGTAGAATTCGTCACGATTTGCGGCGGCGATCAGCGGAGCCCCCGGGACCAGCTGCCACGCGAATACGATCAGGCACATGCGGAATAATCCAGGAAATACTCCTTATGACGCGGCCCCTGGATGATGTCGGCGAGACCGGCACGCGCCACCGCCTCTTCGAGTGACGAATCGAATCCTTCCGGCGTCGCGTAGTACACCTCCATCCAGGTATGCTGCCCATCCTTCGATTCGGGGCGGCGTTTGAGCGCGGTGCCGACCGTGCATTGTCGGGAAACAGACGCATGCATTTCGAGAATGCGTGATTGAAGCGCTTCGGCATCCTCGCACTTCACGCGGTAATAAACGTACAGGTCTGTCTTCATTGTGATCCTCGTTGACGCCCGGCGGCTATTGCATGCCTGGCCGTTGCAGATTGCTGGAAGACTGCTCAGGCAGGATCGGCCAGCGGATAGGGAAGCTCGCCGATCGTCAGCGCCGGTCCGCTGGGTGATCCCGCATGCACGGCGCCATCCTGCAGGGCGGCCAGCTTGAGTTCAACCAGGCAGTCCATGCCGCCCGAGGGATTGCGTTCGGCGTTCACGATCATTCCGCATGGCTGGTCAGGATCGGCGCCGGAAAATACCTCCATGCCGGGTTTCGCATCCTGCGTCGCGAGAGTGGCGAGCACCATCCTGCGCTTGACCTTGCCGAGGTACTGGCTGCGCGCCACGACTTCCTGCCCCGGATAACAGCCCTTCCTGAAATTCACTCCGCCGATCAGCTCGAAGTTGATCATCTGCGGAACAAATTGCTCCTGGGTCGGCTGCGTGATCCGGGGAACTCCTGCGTTTATTTCCGTCCGCCGCCATGCCGCGGTCCCCAGAGGGGTCAATGCCTGCGTCAACAAGGGCCATGCTTTCTGCGCCATGTCGACCGGCGCTATCCATTGATAGCGCGGCGCGCCGAAAGCGTCGGGGACGCGAATCAGCACGCCGGCCTCCGTTTCCGCCTTTGCATAGGGTGTCGCCGGTACGTGGGGAAACCATTGCGCCAGCAACGCGGCGGCAGATTCGCCCACGATGCCGAGCGCGACCTTGTCATCGCTTGCATCGGCAAGCTTGGCCTTGGCGCGCAGCACGAACATCTGCAGCCGCTTCTGCACCGCAGCCTGGAGATGGCGCGGCAGTTGCAGAAAGACGGCGTCGGCCGATTTCCACATCAGGAAGGTGGCGAGCAAACGTCCCTTCGCCGAACAGTAGCCGGCCAAGCGCGCTTCGGTCGGGCCGAGATGCTCGACATCATTGGTCAGCTGGTTGTGCAGAAAGGCGGCTGCATCGTCGCCGGTTATGCTGATCAATCCGAGGTCGGACAGCGGCGCGACGAACGCGCGCGTATCAGCCTGCTCGTGGCCGAAGCCGCCCACCTCATGGGTATCGCCCTCGAGCTGCGCGCCATTCTCGGTCAAAAATTGCAACCATCTGTTCATGGAATCAGTCATCCAGTAAAAAATGTGGGGCATGCCGAAGCGCCGATACGAAGCCCGCCAGGGCGTTCCCGCATATCGAAGCGACACGGACTTGCAGGTTAACCATTATCATCACATCTGATTATAGAGAGGTCGCACGGAACTGTCCGAACGGCCTTATTCATCGGAACATTGCTTTGATTAAAAAATTTCTTGTCATTATTCTCATTTGTTCGGTCGCATGTGCGGCGGCTGTGTTTTTCTGGACCCAGCGCCCGATTATCGCCGCACCTCACCCATCCATCGAGTTTTCGATCAAGCCCGGAAGCGGAGTAGAGAGCAGTGTCCGCCAGATCGCGGAGGCCGGAGTGCCCATCAATCCGGTCCTGCTCGGCCTGCTGGCGAGATTGACCGGAAAGAGCGCAAGGCTGAAGGCTGGCAGCTATGAACTGAAGCCGGGAACGACTCCGCTGGCGCTGATCGATCAGCTGGTGCGCGGCGAATTCGCGCAGGAGGCGGTCGCCGTGATCGAAGGCTGGAGCTTCAAGCAGATGCGCAAGGTCATCGACGAGCATCCCGCGCTCAGGCATGACACGGCACGGCTCTCCGACAAGGAGCTGCTTGCGAAAGTCGCGCCCGATTACACAGTGGCGGAAGGTTTGTTTTTTCCGGATACCTATCGTTTCGCCAAAGGTTCGAGCGATATCCTGATTTTCAGGCAGGCGCATGCGCTGATGCTCAAACGCCTGAACGAAGCATGGGCGAGACGCGATCCCTCGGTTCCCTACAAGAGTCCGTATGAAGCGTTGATCATGGCGTCGATCGTCGAGAAGGAAACCGGCCACAAAGCCGAGCGCGACATGATCGCCGGCGTATTCGTCAACCGATTGAAGCGTGGCATGCTGCTGCAGACCGACCCGACCGTGATCTATGGCATGGGCGATAAGTTCGACGGCAATATCCGCAGGCGCGACCTGGAAACCGATACCCCGTACAATACCTACAAGCGTGCCGGCCTGCCGCCGACGCCGATTGCGCTGCCGGGCCTTGCGGCGTTGACGGCCGCGCTCAATCCGGCGCAGACAGAGGCCTTGTATTTCGTATCGCGAGGCGATGGCACCAGCGAGTTTTCAAACAACCTGCCGGACCATAACCGCGCGGTCAACAAGTACCAGCGATAACAGCCGCAGCGGTGCAGCGGTGCAAATTCATCGGAAGCAGATTCATGGCTCGTGGCAAATTCATTACCTTCGAAGGTATCGACGGTGCGGGTAAATCGACGCATATCTCTTACGTCGCGGACCTGCTGTCCGCGCGCATGAAAACAGTAGTGGTCACCCGCGAGCCGGGCGGAACACCGCTGGGCGAGCGCCTGCGCGAACTGCTGCTGCAAGAAAAAATGCATCTCGAGACCGAGGCATTGCTGATGTTCGCCGCGCGCCGCGAGCATATTGCGCAAGTGATCGAGCCGGCGCTGTCGCGAGGGGACTGGGTAATTTCGGATCGATTCACCGATGCGTCCTTCGCCTATCAGGGCGGCGGCAGAAAGCTCGAGCTGCGCAAGCTCGAGCAGCTCGAACAATGGGTGCATCCGCATCTGCAGCCGGACCTGACATTCCTGTTCGATGTGCCGCTCGAGGTTGCGCGCGCCAGGCTGGACGCCAGCCGCGACCTTGATAAATTCGAGCAGGAGAAAGCCGATTTCTTCGCCGCCACGCGCGCCGAATACCTGCGGCGGGCGCGCGACTTTTCGGCGCGCTTCAGGATTGTGGATTCGACGCGTCCCATCAACGACGTGAAGGCGGAGCTGGCGACCATCGCGCAGGCGCTGCTCACTGAAGCGAAGCCATGAGCAACTCTGTTTATCCCTGGCAGAAGGAAGCCTGGCGGCAGTTGCAGCAACTGCGAGAACGACTGCCACATGCCATCCTGTTTTACGGCCCCGAGGGAATCGGGAAAACCGCTTTCGCAGAACATTTCGCGCAATCGCTGCTGTGCCGGTCCCTCACGCCGGATGGCCATGCATGCGGCGTGTGCGATGCCTGCGGCTGGTTTTCGCAATACAGCCATCCGGATTTCCGCCGTGTCTGTCCCGAGGTTCTCGAGGAAGACGGCACGGCTGAAGGCGAGGAGGGCAAGGATGCAGGCGAAGGAAAGAAAACCGCCAAGTCGGCAAAGGCGCCGTCGAAGAATATCAAGATCGACCAGATCCTAGCGCTCGCCGATTTCATGAACAT
>JAQGLQ010000555.1 GCA_028292785.1 Noviherbaspirillum sp.
GCAGTTTGCAGTTGCTAGCCGCCACACTCCTGTGGTGCCTATCGACTGAAAACTGCATCTTTTGATAGGAGTGGTCATCATGGAAATCGATATGGTCGACAATGCAGCGCTTGGCACCGTGATCAAAGTTGTCGGCGTCGGTGGCGCCGGCGGCAACGCGGTTCAGCACATGATCAACAAGGGCGTGTCCGGCGTCGAATTCATCGCCGCGAACACCGATGCGCAGGCGCTCACGCAGTCGAAGGCGCACAACGTCATCCAGATCGGCGAGAGCGGCCTCGGCGCGGGCATGAAGCCGGACGTCGGCCGCAAGCTGGCGGAAGAATCCCGCTCGCGCATCGAAGACGCGCTGCGCGGTGCGCACATGGTCTTCATCGCCGCGGGCATGGGCGGCGGCACCGGCACCGGCGCCGCGCCGATCGTCGCACAGATCGCCAAGGAGCAGGGAGCGCTGACCGTGGCGGTGGTCTCCAAGCCGTTCTCGTACGAAGGCGCGAAGTGCATGGAAATCGCGGACGAAGGACTCGAAGCCTTGTCCCAGCATGTCGACTCGCTGATCGTCATCCTGAACGAGAAGCTCGAAGAGATCTATGAAGACGACAGCATGATCGAATGGCTGCAGCATGCCGACGATGTCCTCAACAATGCCGTTGCCGGAATTGCCGAAATCATCAACGTGCCGGGCCATATCAATGTCGACTTCAACGACGTCAAGACCATCATGGGCGAGCAGGGCAAGGCGATGATGGGAACCGCGACCGCTTCCGGTGTCGATCGCGCCCGTATCGCAGCGGAACAGGCGGTCGCATCGCCGCTGCTGGACGGCATCGATCTGTCCGGCGCGCGCGGCGTGCTTGTCAATGTCACCGCCAGCCGCGGCCTCAAGGGCAAGGAAATCAAGGAGGTCATGGCTACCGTTCGCGCGTTCGCCGCGGCCGACGCCTCGATCGCTCAGGGCATCGCGTACGACGACAAAATGGGCGATGAAATCCGTGTCACCGTCGTCGCCACCGGCCTCGGCCGCGCGCGCAAGAACGTGCAGCTGGTGCAGACTCCGATGCTGCGCACCGGCACGCACAACGAGCCGATGGCGGCCGGCGGCAATCCATTGGGTCAGGGTGCCGCGCAGCCGCACGCGTTCGATGGTTTGAAGGCGCCAGCGGTATGGCGCCGCGAGTCCGCATCCGATACGGTGCGGGCACTCGAGAAAAATGGCATGGAGACCTACGATATTCCGGCATTCCTGCGCAAGCAAGCCGACTAAGCATCGATGCCAAGCACCCAAGGCCATTCCGGTTCGCCGGAATGGCCTTTTTTCATTGCGTCTCTGTCATCAGCAAAAATGAGCGGAACAAGGCATACTCGCTTTGCGCGCCGGATCGGCGCGGCATTTTTTGATCGCGCCGCTGAGTTTCAGTTGCGACATCGTCAATGAACAAGAAAGGAAACCATCATGACCATTAAAGTTGGCGATCGCTTGCCCGAGGGCACGCTATCCGAATTCATCGAGGTCGAGTCCGAAGGTTGCGCGCTCGGACCCAATACTTTCAAGGTCAGCGAACTGGCCAAGGGAAAAAAGATCGCAATCTTCGGCCTGCCTGGCGCTTTTACGCCGACCTGCTCCGCGCAGCATGTGCCTGGATTCATTGCAAATGCCGAAAAGCTGAAAGCCAAGGGCGTCGACGAGATCTGGTGCATCTCCGTCAATGACGCATTTGTCATGGGTGCCTGGGGACGCGAACAGAAGGCAACCGGCACCGTACGCATGATGGCCGACGGCAGCGCCGCATTCACCAAGGCGCTCGGATTGGAATTCGATCTCACCGCGAAAGGCTTGGGCGTACGTTCGCAACGCTATTCGATGCTGGTCGATGATGGCGTCGTCAAGCAATTCAATCTCGAGCAAGGCGGAAAGTTCGAAGTATCGAGCGCGGAGAAGCTGCTCTCCCAGATCAGTTGATCGGTTGATCCTTAGATTGCTGGCCAGAAAAATAAAAAGCGGCGCTTCGAGCGCCGCTTTTTATTGCGATGCATAAATCGCTTTTGATTCATTCAACGAGGGCTCGCCTGGCGTAACGGAAATAAATCCGGATATATGCCAATGGGGCGCGGTTTGATCCATTTCGAATCATGAGAGGTGGTGTGAGCCCAACATGAGTTACAACTCCTGACAAGTGACGCATCGCCCGGTTGCTATAATCCATCAATGCTCACACAAAGAACAATTAAACAAGTCGTCAAGACGGTCGGGGTCGGCCTGCATTCGGGTACGAAGGTCGAGCTGACGCTGCGCCCTGCCGCTCCCGATACCGGCATCATCTTCCGCCGGGTCGACATGACGCCACCCGTCGAGCTTCGCGCAGCCGCCCTTGATGTGGGCGATACGCGCATGGCATCCACGCTCGACAAGGCCGGCGTCAAGATATCGACAGTCGAGCATTTGATGTCAGCCTGCGCCGGTCTCGGCATCGACAATCTGTATATCGATGTCTCGGCGGAGGAAATTCCGATCATGGACGGCTCGGCGTCATCGTTTGTTTTTCTGCTGCAGCAGGCTGGTTCGCAGGAACAGAATGCCGCGAAAAAATTCATTCGCGTGCTCAAGCCGACGGAAGTCCGCGACGGCAAGGGCGATAACGAAAAATGGGCGCGCCTCGACCCTTACGATGGTTACAAGCTGAAGTTCTTCATTGAATTCAAGCATCCGGCGGTCGATGGCACCGGGCAGACGGCGGAAGTCGATTTCGACATCGAGTCCTACGTCAAGGAAGTATCGCGCGCCCGCACTTTCGGTTTCATGCAGGATGTCGAAACGCTGCGTGGCCTGGGCCTGGCGCGCGGCGGTTCGCTGGAAAATGCGATCGTGATGGATGAGTACCGGATACTCAATCCGGACGGCCTTCGTTACGACAATGAGTTCGTGCGTCACAAGATACTGGATGC
>JAQGLQ010000567.1 GCA_028292785.1 Noviherbaspirillum sp.
GACCTCGAACGCGAATGGGAAAAGAAGCGTTTCAGCTACGACTGGGCGTACCGCTACAACGCGCTGGAAGTCGAAATCGCATAACGTGGCCCGTCGATCAACCGTTGCACCAACCTGTAAAGCCGCCATATGAAAAAAAATCTTTCCGGCCGCCTGATGCTTGCCGCGGTCCTGTCGATCGCCCTGCCCGCTCTCGCTCAGTCCGCCGCCGACTATCCGAACAAAATGATCAAGTTCATCGTGCCGCTTCCGGCCGGCGGCGGCTTCGACAATGCCGCGCGCATGCTGGCGGAAAAATTCAGACAGAAATGGGGCCAGACCGTGGTGGTGGAAAACAGGCCCGGCGCCGCCAGCAATATCGGCGCGGAGACCGCTTTCCGCGCCGCGCCCGACGGCTACACGCTGCTGTTCACGCCGCCCGCGCCCCTGGTCATCAACAAGAGCGTCTACCCCAAGCTGGCCTATGATCCCGATGCCTTCGTGCCGATCGGCGTGATCGCCATGGCTCCCAACGTGCTGCTGGTGCATCCGAAGGTGCCGGCCAACAATGTCCAGCAACTGATCGAATTGGCCAAGGCCAACCCGGACAAGCTCAACTACGCGTCGGGAGGCAGCGGCGCCACGCCCCACCTCACCTCCGAATGGTTCAAGCTGGCGAGCGGCACGAAGATCACGCATGTTCCGTACAAGGGCAATGTCAATGCGCACCTCGGCCTGCTGCAAGGCCAGGTCGACATGATGTTCGGGGAACTGAGTTCCGCCCTGCCGGTCATCCGCATGGGTACCGCCAGAGCGCTCGCGGTAGGCAGCGAGAAGCGCAGCCCATTCCTGCCCGATGTGCCGGCCATGTCGGAAGTGCTGCCGGGCTTCGTGTCGATGTCATGGCTGGGCGTGGTCGCGCCGCCGGGCACGCCGCCGGCGATTGCGAACAAGCTGTCGTCCTCCATCGCCGAAATACTGAAGCAGCCCGACATCGCCAAACAGTTCCACGACATGAGCTTCGAGGCGATCGGCAGCACGCCGGCGGAAATGACCCAGTTCCTGAAGGCGGAGCGGGAGCGCTGGGGCAATGTGATTCGCATCACCAAGCCGGCTGTCGAATAAGCCGAACATCATCCTTAACACCGACGCATGAAGGGAGTCTTGCCATGAAACAGGGAAAAATGATAACGGTCGCAGCGGGCGACGGACATGAATTCGACGCTTATCTGACGGGCAGCACAGGCGCGCCCGTCGTGCTGCTGTTCCCGGCGATCTTCGGCCTGGAGGAGCGCGTGCTGGCGATGGCCGACGGCTGGGCGGCTGAAGGTTATGTGGTTGCCGTGCCCGACTTCCTGTCGCGCGCCGCGGCCAAGGGCGTGATCGAACGTGGCGAGGAAGGCATGAAGCGCGCCTTCGCCCGCTGGAACGAAATCGATACCGTGCGTTCGATCGAAGACAGTGGCGCGCTGCTTGCCGAACTGAAGCGCCAAGGTCATGCAACCGAACGCTTCGGCGCGCTAGGCTATTGCGCCGGCGGCGAGATGGTGTGGCTGGCCGCTACCCGCCTCGGCGCGGCGGTCGGCGCGGGCTTCCATCCGAGCCGGCTGACGCGTCACTTGGCCGAAGCGGACAAGATCAAGGGCAGCCTCGGTTTTCATTTCGGCGGGCAGGACCGTGCGGTGCCGCTGGCGGAAGTGGCTGAAGTGCAGGCAGCGCTCGCGACGAATCCGCGCAGCGAAGTGCATGTGTATGGTGGCGCGCAGCATGGCTTTACGTTTACCGATCTGCCGTCCTATCATGCGCTGGCCGAGCGCGTCTCGCGCGAGCGCACGCTCGACATGCTGCGCGCGGCATTCTTCAGGCAAGAGTAAATGCCGGCGGCGACGGGAGAACCGCGAACGCAATCTCGAAATCCCCACACCATCCGTCGCCGGATCCACTCCCTGACAGTCCTGTCAGGCAGACCTTAATAATTGAAGTCGTCCGCTCGGCGCGCCGATAGCATGGCGGCGCTACGGTCGGATTCCGCCTCACCTTCCTGTCGATGGTGGTTGCCGGCGACAGGAAAACGGCAACAGCAACTGACCGGTTCACCGGCTCCTTCGCCTCCACCCGGGATAAACCATGCTTTCCAATAATTACCGTATCGACATCTGCACCCCCGTTCCTCTGTCTACCCCCTTCTTCGACAATCAAGGCATGCCTTCAAACGATCCGTGGAGGGCCTTGGATCAACTTGCAAGATCGAACCAGCTCCCGGATCTGCTATGGCTGGGAGACCTGTTCAAGCAAACGGAAAATATGGAAGGACACAATGCAAATTCCGACTTGCAGGCATGTCGGATGAACTGGCTTGCCAGGCATTGGCGGGCGATTGTGGCAGGCAGCCCGCGCGATCAGAAAAAAGTGAACACCTGGTCAATCAATATGGGAAAAATTCTGCATGGTTGCATGCAGTTTCATGATCCGTCGGTGGTGAACGCACTTTTCGTGGAAATTGCAAACACCTTGCTCGATACGACATACCCGCTTTTAAACGCGCGATGCATCGGCAGCGCATTGTATGGCATGCAAAGTCTCACGTGGAGTGAAGGCACTGACGCCATGCTTAATGCCATTGCCCACCATGTGGCTGATGAGCGGTGCGAACCATTGGACGCACGAGCCATCGGTAATGCTCTGTATGGCTTGAAAAGCATGGTACCGGGCGACGGAGTGGAGTCCATACTCCACGCAATCGCCCCGCATATCGAATCCAACGAACAATTGGATGCACAAGCCATCGCGAACAGCCTTTATGGCATGCGAAACCTCATGCCCACCGATGGCACAGAAGCCGTGCTTCGCGCCATCGCGCCTCATATCGAAACCAGGCAATGCGAGCGATTATCGGCCCATGAAATCTCCATCGCGCTCTACGGATTGAAAGTCCTCACAGCAAGCGCAGGAACGGAAGCCGTGCTTCGCGCCATTGCACGTCATATGGAAAGCGAGCATCGCGCACGCCTATCGACCCGTGAAATCTCCAGGGCGCTCTATGGCCTGAAAAACTTCACTGCAAGTGAAGGGACCGAAGCCGTGCTTCGCGCTATTGCAGTTGATATCGAACGAAGCGACCTCTTTTTACTTCAAGAAATCCGTCAAGCCCTTTACGGAATCAAGTACCTCATAGGCTCGTCAGGCGTAAGGCAGGTCATCAGTATTCTGTCCGACCATCTCGCCGAAATTAAGCAGAATACCGTGAATCCATACAAGGCTCGCGGCTTATTCGCCGCCGAGATTCTCAACAGTTTGATGCCATACCTTCTCTCGCGCGATGACCGCGACCGCGAAGCAGCTCTCGACGTCGCGGTTTGCCTGGACTTGTCCGATTCTTTCATCGAACCGGACAGCATTGGGATGTTATGCGAGCGCCGCCATCTGGAGAAAGTCATTTTCCAGTTGGTCGGGGATAGACAGTGCAATCGCACGTACGATTTCCGCGACTGCTCGCGCGATTTGATGGCCACCTGCAGCGCCATGGCAATGGGTCGGTTTCTCGCTGACGAGGACGATAGTCCTGTCACACTGTTTTTTTGCGGCGACAGCTGTCATCTTGCGTATTACGTACAGACGGCGCATGCCATTCAAACCGTTCTGGCGGCGCAATCGGATATCCGCACCCATTGGGAATCAACCTA
>JAQGLQ010000077.1 GCA_028292785.1 Noviherbaspirillum sp.
CCTCCCCGTGCGGCCGCATGCAAACCCCACTCCCGCCCGACCAAAAACCGCGACAGTGCCAAGGCGCAGCCGCTTTGCTCCCCGATTCGGCCTAAGCATCGGTCTACCTCCTCGCACCCCCCCACGTCGCACGGCAACCTAACCCCGAAACCCGCCCGTCATGCGCGCCGGGAGCGGCCGGGCGTCTCTGCCGCAATCCAGCTTGATGTTAAGCGTACCTAACAATTATTTTCATTGAGCCACAGCGGGGCATCATGAGCCCTCCAAACCCAAGCATCCGAACATCGCCAGCGATGTTCAACCAAATCATTGAAGGAAGCATCGATGAAAGACCATCTGCCCATTACCACGCAAACTCGATATTTCGAATACCTTCGCGATGTACGCATCGCCAATGGTATGACCTTGACCGAGGTGTCGCGGGCAAGCCAGATCGGTGATGATGAACGAACCAAGGTGCCTCTTCCGGTGCTGTCCAAAATCGAGCATGGCAAGATACGCGTGCCGAGCATCACTACCGTGATAAAGATCTCGCGCGGTTATGGCATACCGCTGGATACCCTCAAGCTTTTTTTCCTGTAATGCCCATCCGCGAATTCCGATACGTCCGCGCCGTGCGTTCTGCAAAATTTGAAGCCGCAGCGCGTCCCGGCCCGGGCGTCCCGTCCCGCCCACTCGACGCTTGCGCAGGTCCGGCCGATCATGAGACGGCGTCGCATGTTCTCGCGTCGAGCAGATGCTATCCACCGTGCGAAACCTCCCGGCGTCACGCATCATCCGCGTCCGCGCACAGCAGAGTCTTTTGAAATTCAAGAATTACTCATCGCTAATAAAGAAGGTTTAATAAACCGGTTTTCTGCATCATCTGTTCAGTGCTCACCCAGCCGGAACGGCGCCACGGCCGGGTGTGAGTTTGCCTTTGTTGACATGTGTAAACCCATTGAGAATGCCTTGAACGCTAATCACCGCTGGCTCGCCGTCCGCTTGAGTTCAGAGACGACAGCGCGTCACGACGAAGGAAGGAGCACCAATGCTGACGCCGGATGAAGGACCAAAGTCAGCACAGTTCGCCTATCAGGAAAATCTGAAAATTCTTTCCGAGTTGGCGCGGAGCCGCAAGAGCCATCTTTACAGATTCATCTTGCGTCGTGTGCACGACGCCACTGAGGCGGAAGAGCTGATGCAACAGGCATTCGCCGAAGCGATGATCGGACTTCCCAGGTTCCGAGCCGACTCCCAGCTGTCCACCTGGCTTTATGGAATCGCGTCGAAACTGATATCGAATCATCTTTCCCGGTCGCCCACCCGCAATTTCGAATGGGAGAGTGATGACGTGCTGGCTTCGAACGCCTCTTACTGCACGCATCCCGATATCGAATTCGATATGCGCCAGCTGCTTGAGCGCGTGGTCGAGCATGTCGCGACCTTGCCGCCGGAGATGCAGGCAACATTCGCGCTGGTGGTGGAGGAAGACCTGCCCTATTCGGAGGTGGCAAGCCGGCTCAACATACCTATCGGCACAGTACGTAGCCGCATGTTTCGGATCCGTTCGATTTTGTGGAGCCGCCTGACCCGTGAAGGGGTCGACCGTGCGGAGACTCTGGCAAGTCTGGCAATGGCGCCCATAGGCAAGGAGAAATGAGATGCGTCTTTCGCAAAACGGTGTGCAAGGCATGTCGCTTATCGAGCCTCTCGCACCATCGAGGCGTGAGCAGTTAGCGCAGGAGTTGAATACGGCTCACGGCGATTTGCAGCGGCTGTTGCGTCAAGGCAGGCCCCGCGCCGAGTTCCCGGCCTTGCAGAGCCTGCTTCTTGCAGTTGAAACGGCGCAAAGCATCCTGACGCAGCAGGACGGCTAGCAAGTCCGGCATCGCCGGGAAAGCAAACTTAACGGAAGGAGTCTGAAATGGCAACTGAGTTTTCACCGGGCACGCTGCTGGAAGCGGTGATGCCGAAGCTGACGAAAAACCAGAGTTTGTTGCAGAGCCACCTGGCAGGACTCGAAGGCAAGGATCTCAACAACCAGGACATGCTGAAGCTTCAACTCAGTGTCTCCGAAATCCAGACCTCGACGACGATGGCCACGCAGCTGATCAAGAGCGCGGGCGACATGCTGAAGGAAATTCTCTCCAAGATAAATTGACGAGGCGGCGATGGACGGTCTGGCACTGCCGAAACCGCTGGCGCAGTTGTTCGCGAAACTGAACCTGCACGCGGACGACTGCCGGCGTAGCGATGGCCGCTATTCATTCCCGTACGACGGCGGGCGGCTCGATATCCATATTGTCCGACGGGGCAATGTAATACTGGAGACGTCGCTCGTTTCGCTGCCGGCCGATCCGGCGGCCCGCAAGCGGCTGCTCGAGAGCGCATTGAAGATTTCCACCGCGCGAATGAAGTACTACTGCGACACGCTGGCGCAAGCTCCGGCCCGGAACGAACTCGTGCTTCAGCGCCAAATGGCGAGCAATGAGCCTATGCATGAATGCGAGTCCATCATCAAACAGTTTCTCAATTCGGTAGACCGCTGGCGCAACATGTTGAAGGCAATGTAAGGACATGATGGATATCGGACGATGCCTTTCGGCCTGCACCGCGTTTCTCACGCAACGGGCGCGCGGTCGCCTGTTATCGCGGCGCTGGACGGCGCTGCTGGTGACTTGCGTCATTGCTCTGTGCCAGTCGCCCGCGGCCGCGGCGCCGCTCCCGCGCGAGGACGGCGGGTATGCTTATAACGCCGAAAATACGCCGTTGGCGAAGGTGTTGGACGATTTCTGTCGTAATTTCGGCATTCGCCTGCAACTCGCTCCGCAGGTCAAAGGCCACATCAATGGCCGCCTGACCGCCGGCACCGCCTCGGA
>JAQGLQ010000014.1 GCA_028292785.1 Noviherbaspirillum sp.
CCGCCGTGTCGGGGTTTCTGAGGACGGCCAGTCCAACCTTCTTCTCCGATTTGGAGAGCGTGCTGAGCTGGGTGCGGATGGAGTCGAGCAGCATGTCAATACCTGAGCGTCAGGATTCCGGCAGCGCTTCTTCGCGCCATTGCAGTCCATCGCGGCCGATCAGCGCGCTTGCCGCCGCCGGCCCCCAGGTGCCGGAAGCATAAGGAATCGGATCATCGTCTTCCTCCTGCCAAAACTCAAGGATCGGTTCGACCCATTCCCAGGCCGCTTCCAGTTCATCGCTGCGCATGAACAGCGTCAGCTGACCGCGCAATACGTCAAGCAGCAGCCGCTCATAGGCATCCATGCGCGGCGTCTTGAAGGTCTCGCGAAAATCGAGCTCGAGTTCCACCGGCCGCAGGCGCATGCCATCCCCGGGCGTCTTCGCCATCAGGTTCAGTTGCAGGCCTTCATCCGGCTGCAGGCGGATCACCAGGCAGTTGGGCTCGAAGCTGTTCTTGGGCTGCGCAAAAATGGAATGCGGAATAGATTTGAAACGCACGACGACTTCCGCGAGCTGATCCGCCATGCGCTTGCCGGTGCGCAGATAAAAAGGCACGCCGGCCCAGCGCCAGGTATCGATTTCGGCCTTCACTGCGACGAATGTCTCGGTGCGCGACTCGGGATTGGCGTCAGGCTCCTTGCGATAGCCGGGTACCGCGACGCCGTTCACATGTCCCGAGCGGTACTGGCCGCGGATGACGTTTTGCCGCAGGGATTCCGGCGTGAAGCGCCTGAGCGAACGCAGCACCTGCAGCTTTTCGTCGCGCACCGCATCCGCCGTCGCCGTTACGGGCGGCTCCATCGCGACGATGCACAATAACTGCAGCAAATGGTTCTGCATCATGTCGCGCAGTGCGCCGGCGGTTTCGTAATAACCCATGCGGTTGCCCACGCCGAGTTCTTCGGCGATCGTGATCTGCACATCCGAAATCCACTCGCGCCGCCACAAGGGCTCGAACAGGATATTGCCGAAGCGCAGGGCCAGCAGATTCTGCACGGCTTCCTTGCCGAGGTAATGGTCAATGCGGAAAATCTGCGATTCCGAAAACACGCGGCCCACCTCCCGGTTGATCTGCCTGGCGCTGTCGAGGTCGCGCCCGAGGGGCTTTTCGAGCACCACGCGCGATTGGGGCGTCGCCAGTCCGCATTCGGACAGGTTATGGCAAATCTTCGCGAACAGGCTGGGCGGCGTGGCGAGATAAAAGATACGTGTCAGGCCCGGGTCCGGCCGCATCGCCTCGACCAGCGCCCGGTAGGAAGCGACGTCCGTCGCATCGAGAGACACATACCGGAGCCGATCGCAGAATACTTTCCAGAAGTCGGGGTCGAACTGTCCTTCGGCGATATGCGGCCTGGCATTTTCATTCAGTGCATCGATAAATTCTTCGCGGCTCCAGGAATGGCGGCCGACGCAGAACACCCGCGCGGTGGCCGGCAAGTCCTTCGCGCGATCGCGCCCGTAGAGGGCAGGGATCAGCTTGCGCATCGCCAGGTCGCCGCCGCCGCCGAATAAAACCAGATCGAAATCCGCAATCACCATGGTATGAATTCAATGCAATGAGTTGAAGGCGATGACTAGCGGTCATCGTCCGGAAATGAGACCGGCACGGTCATTCGGGATTGCGAGTCCCCTGTGCCGTGTCCTGCAGCGCAGCCTTCGCGCGCGCGATGAGGCCGTTGGTCGAACCATCGTGAAGCGAGGGCCGGGCCGGTCCCGCGAGCTCGCCTTCGATGTTCTTTGCCAGCACCTTGCCGAGTTCGACGCCCCACTGGTCGAAGCTGTTGATGTCCCACAGCACGCCTTGCACAAACACCTTGTGTTCATACAGCGCGATCAGCGCGCCGAGCGACGACGGCGTCAGTTCGTCTATCAGGATGGTATTGCTGGGACGGTTCCCCGGAAAGCTGCGGTGCGGGGCAAGAGCCTCGATCTCGGATTCCGGCAGGCCCTGGGCGCGCAGTTCCGCACGTACCTCGTCGGCGGTCTTGCCCTTCATGAAGGCTTCCGATTGCGCGAAACAGTTTGCCAGCAATACCGGATGATGACCGCGCAAGCTATGGCTTGGTTTCAGCACCGCGATGAAATCGACCGGCGTCACATCCGTGCCCTGGTGCAGCAGCTGAAAATAGGCATGCTGCCCGTTCGTGCCGACATCGCCCCAGATCACCGGGCAGGTGGCGACATCCGCGTTGCTTCCGTCCAGTGTGACGCGCTTGCCGTTGCTTTCCATCTCGAGCTGCTGAAGGTAGGCGGGAAACTTGGCAAGATCCTGATGGTAGGGCGCGATGGAAATCGAGCCGTCGCCGAAAAAATTGCGATTCCAGATGCCGAGCAAGGCCAGTATGACCGGCATGTTGCGCTCCAGCGGCGCGCTGCGGAAATGCAGGTCCATCGCATGTGCGCCCGCAAGGAACGCGCGGAAGCGTTCATGACCGACGGCGAGCGCGATCGACAGCCCGATCGCCGACCAGACCGAATAACGGCCGCCCACCCAGTCCCAGAACGGGAACATGTTGTCGGGATCGATGCCGAAATCGCGCACGGCGCCGGTATTGGTCGATACCGCGACGAAATGGCGCGGCAGATCGGTTTCGGTTTTTCCATCGAGGAACCATGCGCGCGCCGATTGCGCGTTCATCATGGTTTCGCGGGTGGCGAAAGTCTTGGAAGCGATAATGAACAGCGTCGTTTCCCGCTTGACGCATGACAACACCGCGTCGAGGTGGTGCGCATCGACATTCGAAACGAAATGCATGGCCAGACGGGGATGCGCGAACGGGCGCAATGCGCGGCAGACCATTTCGGGGCCGAGATGCGACCCGCCGATGCCGATATTGACGATGTCGGTGATCGGTTTGCCGGTACACCCCACCCATTGTCCGGACCGCACGCTGTCCGAAAACGCCTTCATATGATCGAGGACCGCATGAACCTCTTGCATCACATCCTGTCCATTCACCAACAGCGATTCGGTACGGGGCGCGCGCAAGGCGGTATGCAGAACGGCGCGGTCCTCGGTCAGATTGATTTTCCGACCGGAAAACATCGCGTCGCGGCGTTCTTCCAGTTCGCGCTCGCGAGCCAGCGATACAAGCAGCCGCATCGTGGTGTCATCCACCCGGTTTTTCGAGTAGTCGAGCAGCAGGCCGGCTGCGTCCACGGTAAACCGATCGAAACGATCGGGCTGGTTCGCGAACAGTTCACGCAACTGCCATTCCTGCGCCTGCGCGTGATGCGAACGAAGGGCTTGGTAGGTATCGAGAGCGGTCAGAGCTTTGGAGGGCATATCGAATGAATGTGATGGTCAAGGTGGTCTGATAAAAATTGATTTGCCAATTTGATTTGCTTAACTATACATCATGTTTTGGTAACTTCATTACAAATGACTTGAAGAGAATTCGCCTGTGCTTGAGCTATGTCATCAGGCTGCTTTTCTATCTCTTTGTCACAGGCGCCGGCGCGCAAAGCGAGTCGCGCGGGTACGCCATGCACGGACAATCCGATGCGCGGCCGTCAATGACATAATGTAGTAAAATTACGTTAACGATACACACAGGATCTCGCCATGTCCATACACCCGGCAGTCGCCGCTGTCACCGAAAGAATAGTTGAGCGCAGCCGCCCATACCGTGCCGCTTATCTGTCGCGTATTGAAAGCGCGCATGGCAAGGGCGTGCAGCGTAGCGCGCTGTCGTGTACCAATCTCGCGCATGGGTTCGCCGCTTTCGCGCCGAACGACAAGCTGGTTCTCAAGCAGCAGCGCGCGCCGTCGGTGGCGATCGTCTCCGCGTATAACGACATGCTCTCCGCGCACCAGCCGTTCGAACGCTTTCCCGCGCTGATCAAGGATGCGGTACGTCGCGCCGGCGGCGTCGCCCTGTTCGCCGGCGGCACGCCGGCCATGTGCGATGGCGTCACGCAAGGCCAGCCCGTCATGGAATT
>JAQGLQ010000020.1 GCA_028292785.1 Noviherbaspirillum sp.
TGCCACTGGAAATAACTCGCGTGCATCCTGAGACTGCGCAGTTCCGCCTGAAGCCGGTAACGCTTGAGCGCGCCCACTACGGGATCCAGGGACATCCGGAACAGGTTCGACATGGTTACACCTTGCATCGGCTTTCCCCTGGTCTGAAACCGCTGTGGCCGATAGACGCTGACGGGGCGTGCCGGCGCGGCATGATCGACGACAAACAGGCTTTTCGCGAATCCAGGCAGACGCAGACCGAAGTGAGCTTTAAGGTTGTTCATGATTTGTCCTCCGCTTTGTTATGGAAACAGACAGGCCGAATAACGTTACTGTCTTGCAGAGGACTAAGGCAAATAGCTTGCCCGATCGGAAGTTGCTTTTGGATCAAAGACTTATGGCAGCCGAGCCGAACTCCGACGACGCCATGTAAAGGCAGGCGACAACTTCCTTCGCAAATGATGGCAAAAAAGGCAAGCATCGCAGCGGCGCTTGGAATCCATCGCGCATCGACGGCAATGGCAACCGGATGTCGTATTGGTTACTCTCGTCGCCGCCGGCTCGATAGAGGCTTTAGCTGTTATGTTATGTACACATAACATAACAGCTAGTTTGTTTTGTGCATTGTATGTCTCTCTCCCACGGCGGATACTTTGCCAGCCTGACCACAAAAAGGTGGTCATGATCGGGAGGATCCGTGGAACAGAACGAACGCCGCCAACGCAAGGCCGATAACGTAGGGCTGCTGCACCAGACCTCGAGCGGCACATTCATGGGCAAGCTGCTGCGCAGCTTCTGGCAGCCGATCGGGTTATCGAAGAACCTGGCGAAGGGCAGCGCGCGCGCAATCCGCGTCATGGGCGAAAACCTCACGGTCTATCGCGGTGAAAGCGGGCAGCCGCATCTTGTCGCCGGTCGATGCGCCCATCGCGGCACCGTGCTCCATACCGGCTGGGTCGAACAAGACCAGATCCGCTGCATGTATCACGGCTGGCGCTACGACGCCGCCGGCCTGTGCACCGAGATACCGGCGGAGAAGCAACCGCGCCCCGATCCGATCCGCATCGTCGCCTACCCGCTCCATGAATACGCCGGCCTGATCTTCGCCTACATGGGCGAAGCGCCCGCGCCGCCATTCGAACTGCCGCGCAAGCATTTCATCGACGAGCCCGGGCGCCACATCGTCGCCGTCGAACAGGTGTGGGATTGCAACTGGTTCCAGCAGATCGAGAATTCCCTCGACGCGGTCCATGTGAGCTTCGCGCATCGCTGGGGAAAATCGACGCGCTTCGATCAGGGGATCACGACATCCATTCCGGAACTGTCCTATCTCGAAACGTCATCGGGCATCCGGCAGATCGCCACGCGTGCCAAGGACAATGTGCGCATCAGCGACTGGACCTTTCCAAACAATAATCACGTACTCGTACCCGGGCCGAAAAAGGGCGACCCCTGGTCCGACATCACCATCTGGCGCACGCCGATCGACGACGGGCGCACGATGCGGCTGGCGGTGTTCTCCTTCCCCGAATCGCAGGGCGAACTCGCCCGTCAGCTTGCCGAGGGCAGCGACAAGGATTACAACCCGACCGATTATTACGAAGAACTGTTCCACCGGCGCGAAGTCCGGGACCTGAGCGACATGCAGTTCATCACCGCCCAGGATTATGTAGCGGTAAGAGGCCAGGGGATCATCATGGACCGTACCACCGAAAACCTGTCGTCTTCCGATGCCGGCATCGTGCTGCTGCGTAAGGTGTTCCTGCGCGAGCTGGACGCGATCAGCCGCGGGCAAGCGACCAAGCAGTGGTCACGGCCGGCGGAAAAATTCGAGCTGCCCGTGCCGGCCTCCGAAGCCGCGGGATGACCCGCAGCGTTCTCAGGCCGCCGACAGATATTCCATCACACGCAGCACATCACCGGGAGACAAGATTGAACGTATCAGACGCAATGGCGAGCATTCTCAAGACCGAAGGCACCGAGCATCTCATCTGTTATCCGCGCCAGATGCTGATCGAGTCGTGCAGCAAGCTGGGCATCCGGCCCATCGTCTGCCGCCAGGAACGGGTCGGGGTCGGCATCGCCGACGGCATCAGCCGCTCCACCAGCGGCAAAAAGATCGGCGTGTTCGCGATGCAAGGCGCGGCCGGCATCGAAAATACCTTTCCCGGCGTGGCGCAGGTGTATGGCGACAATGTGCCGGTGCTGCTGCTGCCGGGCGGCCCGCTCGGGCGCAGCTATACGCAGCCGCATTTCCGCGCGCTCGATAATTTCAGCCGCATCACCAAGTGGCAGGCCGACATGGACCGGCCGGACGCGGTGTCCGAGCGCATGCGCCGCGCCTACAGCAATCTGCGCACCGGCAAGCCGGGCCCGGTGATGATCGAAGTGTCGGACCATGTGGCCACCGCCGAGATTGACGGCGAGCTCGATTACACCCCGGTCAAAAGCGTGCGTTGCGGGCCCGATCCGGCCGACGTGCGCACCGTGGCGGAACTGCTGCTCAAGTCGCGCCGTCCGGTGATCCATGCCGGCCAGGGCGTGATGTATGCCGGCGCCACCGATGAACTGGTGAAGCTGGCCGAACTGCTGCAGGCGCCGGTGATGACCACCAACACTGGCAAGAGCGCCTTCCCGGAAAACCATCCGCTGTCGCTGGGCGCATCGGTCAAGTCGGCGCCGAAGACCGTGCCCCACTTTCTCAAGAAGGCCGATCTCATCGTCGGCATCGGCGCGAGCTTCGCCATCAATCCGTGGACACCCAAGCTGCCACCCGGCAAGCGCATCGTGCATATCACCAACGATCCGTCCGACCTTAATAAGGAAGTCGCCCACGTCGCCGCGATACTCGGCGACGCCAAGCTGGTGCTGCAGGCGCTGATCGACGAGATCGGCGGCACGAAGCGCGAGGACGATAACACCGCCGCCGAGATCCGCGCGATCAAGGACGAATGGTTGAAGGAATGGATGCCGGAACTGACCTCGTCCGAAAGCCCGATCAACCAGTACCGCATCATCCACGAGATCATGAAGAACGTGGATCTCGACAACACCATCGTCACGCATGAAGCCGGCAGCCCGCGCGAACAACTGGTGCCATTCTGGGAAGCGCGCGCGCCGCGCAGTTATCTCGGCTGGGGCAAATCCACGCAGCTCGGCCACAGTCTCGGCCTGATCATGGGCGCCAAGCTGGCCAATCCCGACAAGCTGTGCATCAACTTCATGGGCGATGCATCGATCGGCATGGTCGGCATGGATATCGAGACCGCGGTGCGCAGCAGGATCGGCATCCTGACCATCGTGTTCAACAACGGCGTCATGGCGGGCGAGCAGGCAATCATGAAGGTGGCGATCGAGAAGTTCGGCGCATCGGAACTCGGCGGCAACTACAGCGACGTCGCAAGAGGTTTGGGCGCATGGTCGAAGCGCGTGCACAGCGCCGAAGAATTCCTGCCAGTGCTGCGCGCAGCGATCGAAGCGACCCAGTCGGGCGTGCCTGCGCTGATCGAATGCGTCGCCAAGCAGAACTTCAAGTATTCGGCTTACTAGGCAGTCTCTCAAAGGTATGGAGGACAGTTCCCTCCCCCGCCGGGGAGAGGGAACGCGTTAGTCGCGAACTGAAAGGATCAACCATGAATATTGCAAGCCCCGCTTCGCTCGCCATGCATGCCTTGCGCCTCGCCGCTTTTGTATTGTCCGCCACGGGCATGACGCTGCCGCAAGCCGCGCATGCCGATACCTTTCCAACGCGCCCGGTAAGAATCATCGTTCCCGCCGCGCCCGGCGGCGGAATCGACCTGGTGGCGCGCAGTTTCAGCGCGAAGCTTTCGGAGATCTGGGGCCAGTCGGTATTCATCGAGAACAAGCCGGGCGCCAACGCCATTGTCGGGACCGACGCGCTGGCGAAATCGCCGCCCGACGGCTACACCTTCATGCTCGCCAGCGCGGGTGCGGTGACCATCAATCCCCTCGCCTATCGCAACCTTCCCTATCAACCGGAACGCGATCTGACGTCCGTGATGCTGGTGAGCTCAAGCCCGTCGGTATTGCTGGTGAACAGCAACCTGCCCGTGAAAACGCTGCCGGAACTGATCTCCCATCTGCAGGCCAATCCCGGCAAGCTGAACCACGCATCGAACACCACCAGCACCATCCTCGCGTCGGAAATGTTCAAGTCGCTGGCCAAGGTCGATTACGTCGATATCAATTACAAGGGCGGAGCGCTGGCGGTGGCAAGCGTCGCCGCCGGAGAGACGCAATTCTGCATCGTCGACATGGGCAGCGCTTCGCCGTACATGCAAAGTCCGCGCGGAGTGCGCGCGCTGGCGGTCACCACGCCGCAGCGCTTCAAGCTGCTGCCGAACATGCCGACGATGGCCGAATCCGGCGTGCCGGGCTATTCCTATACCGCCAACATCGTGCTGTTCGCGCCATCGAAAGTGCCGGCCGATATCATCGCCAGGTTCAGCACCGACCTGAAGCGGGTGCTGGCCATGCCGGAAGTAATCGCACGCATCGAGAGCATCGGCAATGAAGTGGTGGCGAGCAGCGTGGAGGAAACCGGAAGAGCCATGCGCGCCGATGCGGAACAGTGGGCGAAACTGGTGAAGGAGCGGAAGATCGCGTTTCCCTAAGCAGGTGGGAAGAAGTTTTTTGACATACGGCGCGATTGGGCAGCTCCATCCACCTTATCCCCGTCATTCCCGTGCCGACGGGAATCCATGCGGCGGTCATGCGGGCGACACAAGAGGGCTTGGCCACCGGCCTATGGATTCCCGCTTGCCGCGGGAATGACGGATGACGATTTGAGGAGAAATCCACCTTCACCACCCGCCTGCAAATCCAGCTTGCAACGATCTGTGCATGGAACAGCCCGCCCGCGGGAGAAGGGAGCAAGGCTTGATTCAACAAAATGTCAAAAAACTTTTGCGCTCCTGCTTAGAACAGGCGGCGCCACCAATTCTCGTCAGGCTGGCATGCAATCCCAGCCTGTCCGTCATCAACGGATCAGAAATCCGCCGCGAGGCCGACAGTGACGATGCCGTACCGCTTGTCGAAGCGCCCCGCCGTGAACGTGTTGTAGGCAAATGGGATTTCGCCGGTGAACTGATTGGTCATGTATTGCCCGCGACCGAACAGCGATAAGTTCGTGGTGAGCCTGTATGCGAGCTCGCCC
>JAQGLQ010000044.1 GCA_028292785.1 Noviherbaspirillum sp.
TTCGTCCAGCGCATCAAGGATGCGAAGCCGGATGCCGTCTTCATTTTCGTGCCGGCGGGCCAGCAAGGCATCGCCTTCATGAAGAATTATCGTGAACGCGGCCTGGCGGAGGCCGGGATCAAGGTGATCGCGACCGGCGACCTGACGGACGACCATGTATTGCCGGTGATGGGCGACGATACGCTGGGCGTGATCACGACCTTCCATTACTCGGCGGCGCACAACTCGCCCGAGAACAAGGCCTTCCTGAAACACTTCGCCGAAGCCAATCCGCAGGGTGGCCGCCCCAACTTCATGGCAGCGGCCGGCTACGACGGCATGCATGCGATCTACGAGGTATCCAGGAAGCTGAACGGCAAGATCGAAGGCGACAAGGCGATGGCGGTACTCAAGGGCATGAAGATCAATAGTCCGCGCGGCCCGCTGCTGATCGATCCGCAAACCCGCGATGCGGTGCAGACGGTCTATGTGCGCAAGGTGGAGAAAGTGAACGGACAACTGTATAACGTCGAGTTCGACAAGTTCACCGACGTGAAGGACCCGGGAAAATAAGATTCCCGGGCCTGAAAAAAATTCCCCGGCACGCAAGTGGCCGGGGCATTTTTCATGAAACCGCCGCGTGTCAGATGGAAGACGGCAACGCTTTCGTCGTATCCAGTCCGAGGCAGGCCGCGTAGCCCGCCATGTCGAGACCGCCCTCCCCTTGCCTGCGCAGCGCATGCAGTGCCGCCAATGCGATCCAGCGCGCGTCGACCTCGAAGAAATCACGCAGTTGCGCCCGCGTGTCGCTGCGCCCGAATCCATCGGTGCCCAGCGTCACATACTGCGCCGGCACATAGGCGCGAATGCTTTCGGGCAGCAGCCTCACGTAGTCGCTGACCGCGACCACCGGCGCGATGCTGGCATCGAGCTGGCGGGTGACATAGGGTTTTTCGTCGGTGCCTGACAGGCGGTTTTGCCGCTCTACGGCGACGCCGTCGCGCGCCAGTTCGGTGAAGCTGGTGACGCTCCAGACCTCGGCAGTGATGGAGAATCGCACCTGGAGCAGCCGGGCGGCCGCAATCGCTTCCTTCAGCATCGGCCCCGCGCCGAGCAGACGCACCTTCGCATTGAGGACTGGCTGCACGCAATACATGCCACGCAGTATGCCCTCCTCGACGCCGTCCGGCATGCTGGGCTGCGCTTCGTTTTCGTTGGTGACCGTCACGTAGTAAAAGACATCTTCTTTCCGCTCGAGCATGCGTCGCATGCCATCATCGACGATGACCGCGAGCTCATACGCGTAGGCAGGATCATAGGATACGCAATTCGGAATGGTCGCCGCGATCACATGGCTGGACCCGTCCTGATGCTGAAGTCCTTCGCCGCCGAGCGTGGTGCGGCCCGAGGTCGCGCCAACCAGGAAGCCGCGCGCGCGCTGATCGGCCGCGGCCCAGATCAGGTCGCCGATACGCTGGAAGCCGAACATCGAGTAATAGATGTAGAACGGCAGCATCGGCAAGCCATGCACCGAATAGCTGGTGGCGGCGGCGGTCCATGATGCGATCGCGCCGGCCTCGGTAATGCCCTCCTCGAGGATCTGTCCATCTCTGGCTTCGCGGTAGGACAGGATCGAGCCAATGTCTTCCGGCTCGTACAGTTGGCCCTGCGAGGAATAGATGCCGAACTGCCGGAACAGGTTCGCCATGCCAAAGGTGCGCGCTTCGTCGGCGACGATGGGCACGACGCGTTTGCCGATCGCGGAATCTTTCATCAAGCCGCCGAGGATGCGGACCATCGCCATGGTCGTCGACATTTCCTTGCCCGCGGCGTCGAGGGCGAACCGCGCATGCGCATCGAGCGGCGGCACCGGCAGCGATATGTCGCCCGTCGCGCGGCGCGGCATGAAGCCGCCCAGTTCGGCGCGGCGCGCCAGCACATGCTTCATTTCCGCGCTGCCGCCGTCGGGCTTGTAAAACGAGAGCTTCACGCATTCTTCATCCGAGATCGGCAATTTGAAGCGGTCGCGGAATGCAAGCAATGCATCGGCGTCGAGCTTCTTCTGCTGATGGGTGGTCATCCTGCCTTCGCCGGCGGCGCCCATGCCGAAGCCTTTCTTGGTCTGCGCCAGAATGACGGTGGGCTGGCCCTGATGGTTTGCCGCTGCATGATAGGCGGCGTATATTTTTTTCATGTCGTGGCCGCCGCGACGCAGGCGATCTATCTCTTCATCGGTCAGCATGGCGCCGATGGCGCGCAGCGCCGGGTTCTGTCCGAAGAAATGTTCGCGGTTGAACGCGCCGTCGTTGGCCGCGAAGGTTTGCAGCTGGCCGTCCACGGTCTGATTCAGCGCGTTGACCAGATGGCCGCCGGTGTCGCGCGCGAACAGCGGATCCCAATCCGAACCCCATAGCAGCTTGATGACGTTCCAGCCCGCGCCGGCGAACAGGGTTTCCAGCTCATCGACAATGCTGCCGTTGCCTCTGACCGGGCCGTCGAGGCGCTGCAAATTGCAGTTGACGACGAACACCAGATTGTCCAGTTTCTCGCGCGCCGCCAGCGTCAGCGCCGCCAGCGATTCAGGCTCATCCATTTCGCCGTCGCCGAA
>JAQGLQ010000093.1 GCA_028292785.1 Noviherbaspirillum sp.
GCGGGTCGCCAAAAATATGCGGGCTGATTCGCGCGCTTGCTGTCGGCAATGCGGAAGCCGTGCGCTTGCATGCTGGACTGCTCCTGCGCGCGGAGGTGACAGAGGATCGCTTGCTCAAGCTGGTCGATGAAAGAGACAAATCCGGGCGCAACATACTTCTGCATGCATTAAAAAAAGGCTGGGGCGGGGCTGTTTGCGCCTGCATCGAACTGTTGATCCAGGCCGGGATTCAGGATCGGCGGTTGCTGAATCTATTCCTGTCCAAGGGCAACGAGGATGAGTGGTTCCTGCGAACTGCGATGCGCATACGGCAGGCCGACGTGATCCTCGCATTTGCGCAAGCCGTTGAAGTAATGAAAGACGCTTTGCCCGATGAGCAGCGCAAATCCTTATCAACGATGATACGAGACGCCCACGGGGCTTATGAATGGAAATGGTACACGCTGGGTTATAGCTGGGTGAACGAGCCGTATTACTTGCAGTTGAAGAAGAACGACCCGGCCTCATACCGGACAATCAAGCGCATGAAGCACAGTCTGAAATAGGCGCGAGCCTTAAGATAGCTAGGGAGTCGCCACAAGCGGGAATAACACATCGTTCGACTCCCGTTAAAATGGCATCATACGGTTTTGCTCCGACACGCTGACCGAGCGTCGACACATGCGATTACTCCTGGTTGAAGACGATGCAATGATAGGCGAAAGCGTCTGCAAGGGCTTGCGCCAGGACGGATTTGCGGTGGACTGGGTGCGGGACGGCCGCGCCGGCGAATCGGCGCTCGACGATCACGCCCATGCGCTGCTGCTGCTCGATCTGGGCTTGCCGAAAAAGGAAGGGCTGGAGGTCCTGAAGACGTTGCGCCAAAAAGGAAACGCCATTCCGGTGCTGATTCTCACGGCGCGCGACGCCGTCGCCGACCGGGTTGCCGGCCTGGACGCCGGTGCCGACGATTATCTGGTCAAGCCTTTCGACCTGGAGGAACTCGGCGCGCGTATCCGGGCCCTCTTGCGACGTCGGTCGGGCCGCGCGGAAGCGGTGATCCGGTACGGCGGCCTGACCCTGAATCCGGCCACGCATGAAGCTGCCATGGATGGTCAGCCACTGTCGCTGTCGGCACGCGAATTCGCGCTGCTTGAAGCATTGCTGGACCGCCCGGGCGCGGTGCTCTCGGTCGCGCAGTTACAGGAAAAAATCTATGGATGGGATGATGAAATCGGCAGCAACACCATCGAGGTGTATGTCCACGCGCTGCGGAAAAAACTCGGCGCGGGTTTCATCCGGAACGTGCGCGGGGTCGGCTACATGATTCCGAAAATCGCCTGACATGATGACATCGATCCGTCGCACCCTGCTGCTCTGGCTGTTCGCGAGCCTCGCCGCCGGCATCGCCGCCGCCGCCGCCGTACTGTATATCCAGGCGCGCAAGGAAGCCAATGAGATCTTCGACTATCAGATGCGGCAGCTGGCCGCGTCGCTGCCGAGCCAGCGTTTTGTTCCTGCTCCGCAGCCGCGCGCCGACCGCCCCAGTATCGAGGACATCATCATCCAGATCTGGGACGAGAGCGGCCTGCGCATCTACCATTCGCATGAACATTCCGACCTGCCTGATCAGGCACGGCTCGGATTTTCCGACGTCGTCGCCAGCAACGGCGCATGGCGCGTCTACAGCACGCAGCTGGGCTCGACCATCGTGCAGGTGGCTCAGCCCCTGAGCGTGCGCAGCGATCTGGCGGCGCATATGGCGGTGCGTACCGTCGCGCCGCTGTTCCTGCTTTTTCCTCTGCTCGGCGCCCTGATCTGGATCACGGTCAGCGCCGGCCTCTCGCCCGTCAAGCGCGTGGCGCGCGAGGTGCAGGCGCGCGATGCGACCACGCTGACGCCGATACAGGGGGCCGGCCTTCCCGAGGAGATCCAGCCGCTCACCGATGCGCTCAACGATCTGCTCGGACGGCTGTCGCATGCAATCGATGCGCAGCGCGCATTCATCGCCGATGCCGCGCATGAACTGAGAACGCCGCTCACTGCCCTGAAACTCCAGATCCAGCTTGCCCGGCGCGCGCAGAGCGAGGAAGAGCGCCGCGCCGCGTTCGCTGCGCTGAGCGAGGGATTCGAGCGTTCGATGCATATGGTGCAACAGTTGCTGACACTTGCCAGGCAGGAACCCGGCACCGCGTCGCAGGCGCGTGCGCCGGTCGATCTCGCGGCACTGGCGCGCGGCGCGGTCGCCGACCTGGCAGTGATCGCGGATGCGCGTGCCGTCGATCTCGGCGTAGATGTGATTGCGCCGCCCGGCATGCCGGCGCAGGTGGTCGGCGATGCCGACGGCTTGCGCACCATGCTGAACAACCTGATCGACAATGCGGTGCGCTACACGCCGGCCGGTGGCACGGTGGATGTGACGGTGCGCGCCGACGCAAACGGCGTCTCGGTGGAGATCCAGGATTCCGGCCCCGGGATTCCCGCAACCGACCTCGAACGGGTGTTCGACCGCTTCTACAGGGTGGCCGGAACGCGTGTCGAAGGCAGCGGGCTCGGCCTGTCCATCGTCAGGCAGATCGCCGAAGCCAACGGCGCACGCGTGTCGTTGGAAAATACCGGCAAAGGGCTGCGCGCGCGCGTCGATTTTTCCGTCCGGCCGAAGTGATTCTTTAAGCTGGTCTTAAGTTTCCATCGTTACGATGCATTCCGTCACGGCGATTTCCGCCGGTAACTATGTGAGGAGTGCATCATGCAGAAAAGAATATTTGCACGCAGCGCGATAGCGGCATCGGTGCTCGCTGCCGTGGCTGGCGCCTACGTCCAGTTTGGCGGCATCAATGGCGGCGATGCCAACGCTGCCGTGGTGCAGCAGCCGCAACCGGGACCGGGGCAGGCTGTCGCCTCCGCCGTTCCGGGCATGGCAACCGCAACGGATTTTTCCGGCATCGTCCAGCGTTTCGGACCGGCCGTGGTCAACATCAGCGTGATTGGAAAAGCGCAGCAGAGTCCGGCGGCGGTCGGGCCCGGCCTCGATCCCGATGATCCTTTCTCCGAATTCCTGCGTCGCTTCGGTCCGCAAATGCCGAGGGGATCGCAAGGTGGGCAGATCATGCGTGGCCTGGGCTCGGGCTTCATCGTCAGCCCGGACGGCGTGATCATCACCAACGCCCACGTCGTCGACGGGGCGCAGGAAGTGATCGTCAGGCTGACCGACCGCCGCGAGTACAAGGCCAAGGTATTGGGCGTGGACAAGCAGACCGACATTGCCGCGATCAAGATCGATGCGAAGGATTTGCCGACGGTGAGGCTGGGCGACCCGGCTTCCACGCAGGTCGGCGAGCCGGTGCTGGCGATCGGTTCTCCTTATGGCTTCGAAAACACGGCCACCGCCGGCATCATCAGCGCGAAGTCGCGCAGCCTTCCTGAAGACACCTATGTGCCGTTCATTCAGACCGACGTCGCGGTCAATCCGGGCAACTCGGGCGGCCCGCTGTTCAATCTGAAGGGCGAGGTGATCGGCGTCAATTCGCAGATCTACAGCCGCACCGGCGGCTACCAGGGCCTGTCGTTCGCGATTCCGATCAACGTCGCCTCGAACGTCAAGGATCAGTTGGTCAAGTATGGCAAGGTGACGCGCGGCCGTCTCGGTGTCAGTATCCAGGAAGTCACGCATGCGCTGGCCGAATCGTTCGGCCTGAAAGGTCCGCAAGGCGCCCTCGTCAGCTCGGTCGACAAGGATAGTCCGGCCGCGCGGGCAGGCCTGGAACCGGGCGATGTCATCGTTCGCTTCGCTGGCCGCGAGGTGAGCCGGTCGGCCGACCTGCCGGTGCTGGTGGCGGATCTGCGGCCCGGAGCCCGCGCCGAAGTCGAAGTCGTTCGCAAGGGGGTGCCGAAGTCGCTGTCGGTGACCATTGGCGAAATGAAAGAGACGACTGTGGCGCAACGCAGTGAAACACCCTGGGAACAGGGTCGTCTCGGCTTGGCGGTGCGTCCACTCCAGCGCGAAGAGCAACGCCAGGCGGGCGTTTCGGCCGGACTGGTGGTTGAAGACGTATCCGGGCCCGCCGCACGATCGGGCATCGAAACTGGAGATATCATTCTCTCGCTCAACGGCACACCGGTGACCAGCATCGAACAATTGCGCTCGGTAGCGAGCAAGGCTGGCAAACATGTGGCTGTTTTGATACAGCGCGATTCGGCGAAAATTTTAGTGCCGATCGAGCTTGGCTAAAGGGAAACAAATCCGTAGTGATCCGCCGGATGCGACGCCTCCGGCGGCCGAAAATCCTGCTTGAGATTTCATGCAAAATTTGGCTCGCCGGACATTAATTAAAATCAAGGTCCGTTTCAGAAAAGGG
>JAQGLQ010000104.1 GCA_028292785.1 Noviherbaspirillum sp.
AAGGTAGTGATGGAAGCTCCCCCGGTGCACTTGAGCGCCTCGACGTCGCGATCCACAGCCAGCACTCGGTACCCCAGCGACGCAAGCAGGCGGGCATGGCGTCCGCCGCCACAGGCAAGGTCGAGCACTTCGCCCGCGGTGATCAATGGAGCAAACCGGACCACCCATTTCGACGCTTCATCAAGCGCGGTGTGCGAGCGCGTCACTTGTAGTTCAATCCCATTGCTTCGCGCACGTCCACCATGGTTTCCTGAGCAAGCTTGCGCGCCTTGTCGCAACCGTCCGCAACGATGGCGCGCACCAGCGCCGGATCGTCCAGATAGCGCTGTGC
Organism: Noviherbaspirillum sp.; assembly: GCA_028292785.1. Next base: position 332 of record JAQGLQ010000104.1, read on the forward strand.
GCGTTCCCGCATGGGTTCCTGTTCCTTGAGAACGGCATCGATCACCGGCTGCTTGCATTCAAGACAGCCGATGCCGGCCGTGGTGCAACCTTTCACGACCCAGTCCCGCGTCTCGTTGTCGGAATAGACCTTGTGCAATTGCCATACAGGGCATTTTTCCGGATTGCCCGGATCGCTGCGCCGCACCCGTGCCGGGTCGGTCGGCATGGTGCGGATTTTTTTGATAATCGACTCTTTGTCTTCGCGCAGCGCGATGGCATTGCCATAACTCTTGGACATCTTCTGTCCATCGAGCCCGGGCAGTTTGGATGCTTCCGTCAGTAGCGCCTGCGGCTCGCACAGGATCATCTTGCGGCTGCCAGCCAGATATCCCATCAAGCGCTCCCTGTCGACCATCGACAAGCTCTGAGCCTGGTCCAGCAACGCCTTGGCTTGTTCAAGCGCCGCAGCATTGCCCTTCTCCTGATACTCCACACGAAGCTCGTTGTACAGCTTGGCCGATTTGCCGCCAAGTTTCTTGACCGCTTCCTGCACTTTTTCCTCGAAGCCCTTTTCCTTGCCATAGAGATGATTAAAACGACGGGCGATCTCGCGCATCATTTCAATATGGGGAATCTGGTCTTCGCCGACGGGCACCCGGCCCGCCCGGTAGATCAGCACGTCAGCCGCCTGCAAAAGCGGATAGCCGAGGAAACCGTACGTTGCCAGATCGCGATCCGCCAGCTTTTCCTGCTGGTCCTTGTAGGTAGGAACGCGCTCGAGCCAGCCGAGCGGCGTCACCATCGACAGCAACAGATGAAGCTCCGCGTGTTCCGGCACCTTGGACTGAATGAAGATTGTCGCCTTCGCAGGATCGATGCCTGCTGCAAGCCAGTCGATTACCATGTCCCATGTGCTCTTTCCAATGATGCTGGGATCGTCGTAATGCGTAGTCAGCGCATGCCAGTCGGCTACGAAGAACAAGCATTGCGACTCCGATTGCAGCCTGATCCAGTTTTTAAGCGCGCCATGAAAGTGGCCAAGGTGCATCGCACCAGTTGGTCGCATTCCGGAAACAACACGGTCGGGATACATATACAGTCAGTTCAAAAAAATGTTTATAGGAGAAACGAGCAACAGCAGCATCGTCTTTGCCGCGGACATCACTGGATCGATCCAGTAGTGCAAGGCATTAAAAAACAGTAGGCCCAGGACAATGAAAAATCCATAAGGCTCAATGCGCGCAAAGGAATATGCCAAGCGACCGGGCAACAAACTGGTCATGATGCGCCCGCCATCGAGTGGGGGTATGGGAAACAGATTGACGGCGAATATCACTAGATTGAAGACGAAACCGGCTTGGGCCATTTTAACGAAAAACGGTTCTTCGACTTCAGTCAGCCCAAGGACGATCGCGAAGATCAGCCACATCAAGGCCATGATCAGATTAGCGGCGGGTCCGGCGAACGCGACCCAAGCCATGTCCCTTTTCGGCTTGCGGAGATTGCCCCATTCAACCGGGACCGGTTTTGCATAGCCAAAGAAAAATGCGCCGGAGCTCGCTACGAACATCACTATCGGAATGACGATGGTGCCGAGAAGATCGATATGTTTGACGGGATTCAGGCTCATGCGTCCCAGCGCATAAGCGGTGCTATCGCCGAAGTACTTGGCGGCATAGGCATGCGCGGCTTCATGCAGGGTGATAGCGAAGATTACCGGCAATGCATACACTGCGATCGTCTGAATAATTTGATCCATGGGCCTGAATTCTAGCAGAGGGTCACTACCGCTCCGGTGCGGCAGGAAAATCGATGGGAGGCACGGTGCCTGGATCTCAGAGGCGGGCTGTGGCGAATACCACTACTTCACAAGCCGAAGACCGCAACATCGCCCCGGCCTTCCCGGACCAGCACCGGTTCGGAATCCGTCAGGTCAATCACGGTAGTCGGTTCGAAGCTGCAAGCACCGCCGTCGATGACAAGCTCGATCTGACGAGCAAGCCGTTCTTTTATTTCGTCCGGATCGGTGAGCGCATCCGTCTCGCCGGGCAGGATCAGGGTGGTTCCCAGCAAGGGTTGGCCGACCTCTTCCAGCAAGGCGTGCGCAATGGCATTTTCAGGCACGCGCAGACCGATCGTTTTACGTGAGGGATGGCTCAATCGCCGCGGAACTTCCTTGGTCGCTTCGAGAATCACGGTGAATGGGCCGGGAGTGGCTGACTTCAGCAGCCGGTACTGGCGGTTGTCGACGCGAGCGTATTGCGCGATTTCGCTCAGGTCGCGGCACAGCAACGTAAGGTGGTGCTTCTCGTCGACGCCGCGAATTCGCCTCAGCCGTTCAACCGCATTCCTGTCGTCCAGATGACATACCAGCGCATAACAGGAGTCGGTGGGTAATGCAACGATACCGCCGGAATGGATGATTTGCGATGCCTGCTTGATCAGCCGCGACTGCGGGTTTTCGGGGTGAATCTGGAAGAATTGACTCATGCAAAAGAGACGGCGGAAGCCCTGCGACTTCCGCCGTTGGAAGTAGGCGTTAGTTAATACGCATTGCGCAAGGCGGCAATCCGCTCTTCGATCGGCGGATGGCTGGAAAACCAGGCCATGACACCCGATGCGGCGCTATTGATACCCAGCGACTTGTAAGTTTCCGGCAAGTGTGCCGCCGGTTCCAGCCCACCAAGGCGTGCGAGCGCCTTGACCATCGGCTGCGGACTTCCCAACAGCTTCGCCGATCCGGCGTCCGCGCGGAACTCGCGATAGCGCGAGAACCAGGCAACGATGATCGATGCGAGTATGCCGAACAAAATTTCGCATACGAGAACCGTAATCATGTAGCCGACGCCCGGGCCGCGGTCGTCGTTATTGCGAAATATCGTCTTGTCGACCAGATAGCCGACGACACGGGCAAGGAAAATCACGAATGTGTTGACCACACCCTGGATGAGGGTGAGCGTTACCATGTCGCCATTGGCGACGTGCGCGATCTCGTGGCCCAGCACAGCCTCGACTTCCTCCTTGGTCATGTTTTGCAGCAGGCCGGTCGACACGGCGACCAGGGCGGAATTCTTGAATGCGCCGGTCGCGAATGCATTCGGCTCGCCTTCATATACGGCGACTTCAGG
>JAQGLQ010000123.1 GCA_028292785.1 Noviherbaspirillum sp.
CGGCGACAACCAGGCGCAGGCGGGACAGGATGCGATGCAGCTGATGGACAACCCGCACAATGATTCGGCATTCCTGCGCGTCGTCAATTTCCCGACGCGCGGCCTTGGCGCGCGCTCGATCGAACAAGTGCAGGACGCCGCGCGCCAGTACGGCATTTCACTGTATGCGGCGGTCCCGCACATCGCCGGCAAGGCCGGCGGCTCGCTCGGCGCTTTCGTCAAGCTGGTCGAGGGCATGCGCTTCGACACCCAGAACCTGCCGCTGCAGGAACTGGTGCAGGTGATGCTCGACACGAGCGGCCTGATCGCGCACTACCAGAATGAAAAGGAAGGCGCCGACCGCATTGAAAACCTGGAGCAGCTGGTGAGCGCCGCCATGCTGTTCGTGTCCGAGGAAGGCTACGGCATCGATACGCCGGCATACCTCGGCCCGAAGAGCGAGACCCCGGCCGGCCCGGCCCTGATGAGCGAGGACGGCGTCGAGGTCTTCGACGCCGACGCGCCGCTGTCAGCGGTGATGTCGCCGCTGTCGGCCTTCCTGTCGCACGCGTCGCTGGAAGCCGGCGACAACCAGGCGCAGGCCGGGCAGGATGCGATGCAGCTGATGACGGTGCATTCGGCCAAGGGGCTGGAATTCGACGCGGTGTTCATCACCGGCCTGGAAGAAGGCCTGTTCCCGCATGAGAACAGCGCGAAGGAAGACGGCGGCCTGGAGGAAGAGCGGCGCCTCATGTATGTGGCGATCACCCGGGCCAGGAAGCGGCTGTACATGAGCTTCTCGCAGACCCGCATGCTGCATGGACAGACGCGCTTCAACATGAAGTCGCGCTTCTTCAATGAATTGCCGGAAGGCGCGCTGAAGTGGCTGTCGCCGAAGGTCCAGCAGCACAACTGGTTCGGCCACAGCAGGAAATCGGCATGGGACGACGCGCCCGAGTCGGGCGCCAACACCATCGCGCAAAGTTTCAGCCGCAAGGACCTCGGCTGGCGCATCGGCGAGTCGGTGTCGCATGCGAAATTCGGCGAGGGCGTGATCGTCAACATCGAGGGCGGCGGCACCAACATGCGGGCGAACATCAACTTCGGCCGCCATGGGATGAAACTGCTCGACCTGAGCGTCGCCAAGCTGGAGAAAATAGCGTCCTGACAGAGCGGGGCCAGCGGTCAATCCTGCTTCGTGACCGCCTGTCCCGGCTTGCCGAAAATGTGCGTGTAAGTCGGATAAAACGAGCAGTACATCATCACCGTCATCACGATCGACAGCGGCAGCAGGATGAGCATCACGATGGCCGCCTTGCCGAACAGCAGCGCAACGATGCTGCTCGCCAGCACAGGCACGAACACGCCGATCAGCATCCATGCCAGCCCGTAGACGAGAAACGCCTTGCCGGCACGCTTGACGGCGAAGAAGCTGTAGAAGATCGCCTTGCCGACCCCCATGTCCTGCCATGCGATCAGGGGCGCGGCATACCAGAATGCCATCGCGGCCGGCGTGTAGACGGCGGCCGCGAACAGCATCGCCATCGACATGTTGGAGTCGCGCACGGTGTTCGCATCCATGCCGGATTGCCCGGTCATGACCTTCCAGAACACGCCGCCATCCACCAGCGCCGATGCGGCGATCGCGATGACCGCGGCAAGCAGGTACAGCATGCCCAATTGCAGCAGCCGCATGAATGCCGGCGAGCGGAAACCGGTCAGCAGCAGGCTCGGATAGACTTTCTTGCCTTGCTCGACATTCAGGCAGGCGTGCATGAAAGCCATCGAAAACACCGGCACCAGCAGCATCGGCAACACCTGGCCGAACAGCGGGATGATGCCGACCGCGAACATCAGGAACATGTAACTCAGGAACAGGGTGAGGAGTTCCGTGGGCCGCTTGCGGAATAAGGCGAACCCTTCCTTCAGCCATTCCCAGCCTACGCGTGCGGGCAATTTTTCCATTGTCAGAAAAGCTCGGGGATCGGGTGATTGATGCGTTGACGCAGGATGCGTTCGAAATGCGCCGGGTCGTGCGGCGTGAGCATTTCCGCTTCGCGCGGCAGGTGGAAATCGTACAGCCGCGACAGCCAGAAGCGCAAGGCGCCGGCGCGCAGCATCGGCCGCCATGCGGTTTTCTCGGCGGCACTGAAAGGGCGTACCGCATGATAGGCATCGAGCAGCGCGCGGGCACGCGGCGCGTCGATGACGCCGGTATCGGGATCGATGCACCAGTCGTTGAGCGCGACCGCCACGTCGAACAGCCAGGTATCGCAGCCGGCGAAATAGAAATCGAAAAACCCGGTCAGCCGCTCGCCATCGAACATGACATTGTTGCGGAACAGATCGGCATGCACCGGGCCGTTTTGCAACTGCCGATACGTGTCGGATGCCGCAAACTCTTCCTGCATCCGCACTTCATCTTGCAGCATGTGCCGCGCGTCGGCGTCGAGATAGGGCAGCACCAGCGGCGCCGTGGCGCGCCACCATTCGAAGCCGCGCAGGTTGGGCTGGCGTATCGGAAAGTCGCGCGCGGCCAGGTGCATCTTCGCCATCATGGCGCCGACCGCGGCGCAATGCACCGGCCGCGGCGCCATCTGCGACATGCCTTCGAGCTTGGTGACGACCGATGCCGGCTTGCCGTGCAGCGTGTGCAGGATGTCGCCCTGTCTGTTGGCGATCGGCGCCGGTACCAGCACGCCGCGTTCGGCGAGATGGCGCATCAATTGCAGATAGAAAGGCAGCTGCTCGAACGTGAGCTGCTCGAATACTGTCAGAACGTGTTCACCCGTCTCGGTCGTGATGAAGAAATTACTGTTTTCGATCCCCGAGGAAATGCCCTTTATGGCAAGCGGCTTGCCGAGGTCGAACTGCGTGATCCAGTGTGTAAGGTCATCAAGGCTGACCGGGGTGAATACTGCCATAAGCAAACTTTTCAAATAGACGGAATGAATCCGGATCGGAGTGTTATTTTCGGGGAGTGGCCGGTTCGGGCGGCGGCGTGCCGGCGTCGCGCTGCGCGGCATTCTTTTCCTGGTCGCGCTTCAGGTCGAATCCGAATACCTGCCACTGGGCGGCGCGGTTTCTGTTGCTCTGCAGTTCGCCGGGAGTCGCGTTTCCTGCCTGCTCGTTGGGTTTCAGGATATAGGTGCTGCCGCCCTTGCTGACTTCTATCTCGTTCACTTGTCCGCCGGGCGCGCGTCGTTCGATGATCTTGTCCCGCGGTTGCGAGGGCACGGGCTCGGTTTGCGGCGCCTGTCCTTCTTCCAGTCTTTCCAGTCTCGGCGGCGCATCGCTCGGCGCCGGTTGGGCATGCGCCGGCAGCATGGCGAAAATTGCAACGCAAGTGGCCAGGTGCCTGAGCTTGATTGTGTACATGATGGTTTGCCGATGAAAGGAAGTGAGCAAGGCGGAATTGACACGGTTTTCTAGCAAGCATTTTAACAAACCGTGCTCTCCGTTCAAAAAATCATTGTTGCCATGCCAAGGCCAAGCGTCTGTCGCGATCATGCCATCTTTTATGAATCGCGGCTTGAGCGCCCCGGCGTTCAGTCGATGCGACAACTCTGCCATAATCGTGAGCTGTTTCCATGATGTGCGTTAATCGGTCAACCCGTCGATCAACCCGTCGATCAACCCCTCGGTGCCTCCGCGGGTGCGCCGCCCGACCTTTCCTGATACCTTATGAATAAAACCCTGCTGCTCGTTGACGGTTCCAGCTACCTGTACCGCGCTTTCCATGCGATGCCCGATCTGCGCAATGCCGACGGCGCTCCGACCGGCGCCATCTACGGCATGATCAACATGCTGCGCCGGCTGCGCAACGAATATACCGCCGCTTATATCGCCTGCATATTCGATGCCAAGGGCAAAACCTTCCGCGACGACCTCTATCCCGAATACAAGGCGAACCGCGCCGCCATGCCGGAAGACCTGGCCAAACAGGTGGAACCGATTCATGAAGCCGTGCGCGCGCTCGGCTGGCCGGTCCTGATGG
>JAQGLQ010000144.1 GCA_028292785.1 Noviherbaspirillum sp.
AAACTGCATTCCCGTTGCGTCCAATAATTTTCTTTCCACAACCATACCAACCCAGGAGAAACTGATGGCAGCCAAGACCGTCGCAGACGTGATGAAGATGGTGACCGAGAGCGAGGTCAAGTTTGTCGACTTCCGCTTCACCGATACCCGTGGCAAGGAACAGCACGTGACGGTGCCGGTCTCGCATTTCGACGAAGAGAAGTTCAGCGGCGGGCACGCCTTCGACGGCTCGTCGATCGCCGGCTGGAAGGGCATCGAAGCCTCGGACATGCTCCTCATGCCCGACCCGAACACCGCCAACATCGACCCGTTCTTCGAAGAAACGACGCTGTTCCTCTCCTGCGACGTGCTGGAACCGGGCGATGGCAAGGCCTACGACCGTGACCCGCGTTCGATCGCGCGGCGCGCCGAGGCGTACCTCAAGGCGTCGGGCCTGGGCGACACGGCCTTCTTCGGACCGGAACCCGAATTCTTCGTCTTCGACAGCGTGCGCTGGAAGAACGACATGTCGGGCTGCTTCGTCAAGATCGACTCCGAAGAAGCTTCGTGGAACACCGACAAGGAATACGAACACGGCAACACCGGCCACCGTCCCGCCACCAAGGGCGGCTACTTCCCGGTGCCGCCGGTCGATTCGTTCCAGGACATGCGCTCCGAGATGTGCCTGATCCTCGAATCGCTGGGCGTGCCCGTCGAGGTGCACCACCACGAAGTCGCCAACGCCGGCCAGATGGAACTCGGCACCAAGTTCAGCACGCTGATCCCGCGCGCCGACTGGGTCCAGCTGCAGAAGTACGTGATTCAGAACGTGGCCCATGCCTACGGCAAGACCGTGACATTCATGCCCAAGCCCATCGTCGGCGACAACGGTTCCGGCATGCACGTGCACCAGTCGGTATGGAAAGACGGCAAGAACCTGTTCGCCGGCGACGGCTCTGCAGGCCTGTCCGAATTCGCGCTGTATTACATCGGCGGCATCATCAAGCATGCACGCGCGCTGAATGCGATCACCAACCCGGGCACCAACTCGTACAAGCGCCTGGTGCCAGGTTTCGAAGCGCCGGTCAAGCTTGCTTACTCGGCACGTAACCGTTCGGCATCGATCCGTATTCCGCACGTTGCCAATCCGAAGGGCCGCCGCGTTGAAGCGCGTTTCCCGGATCCGCTGGCCAATCCGTACCTGTGCTTTGCCGCGCTGCTGATGGCGGGCCTCGACGGCGTCCAGAACAAGATCCATCCGGGCGAAGCCGCAACGAAGGACCTGTACCACTTGCCGCCGGAAGAAGATGCGCTGATCCCGACCGTCTGCTCGTCGCTCGATCAGGCCCTGGAATATCTGGACAAGGATCGCGAATTCCTGACCCGTGGCGGCGTGTTCAGCGACACCATGATCGATGCGTATATCGAACTGAAGATGCAAGAAGTGCAACGCTACCGCATGACGACCCATCCGGTCGAATTCGATATGTACTACTCGTCCTAAATATCGGAACTTCAGGACAAGTCTGAAAGAGCTTGAAAGAGCTTGAACGAAGCGGGGATCCCATGGGTTCCCCGCTTTTTTATTTAATAAGACTGTTGTTGCGTTATATGCGATTCTGACGCCGGCGTTTGTAATGCCCAAGTACTTGGCCTAAACTAACTGCGTCTTTTCGTTTCTCTTGGGAAATATCATGAAACAACAAATTCCCGTATTGCTGATGTTGCTGGGCCTGAGCGGCCATGGCTATGCGCAAAGCGATGTCTGGATGTGCGTCAACGACAACGGCAAGAAAGAATACAAGAACACTGGAGATACCAAAGGTTGTACACGGATGGAGCTCCCGAATATCACCACGATTCCCGCGCCGCCGAAGAAAGCGGTGGTGCAGACCGCCTCCGTGAAATCGACCGCTGCCCCGCCGGACTTTCCGAAGATCGACAGCAGCGTACAGAAAACACGCGACAATGATCGCAGGCAGATACTTCTGGATGAAATGAAGAGCGAGGAGGCAAAGCTGGCCAGACTCAAGCAGGATTTCAATAATGGCGAGCCCGAGCGTCGCGGCGACGAGCGCAACTATGCGAAGTACCAGGAGCGGGTTGCGGCGATGAAGGACGACATAGGCCGCGCCGAAAAGAATGTCGAAGCGCTGAAGCGCGAACTTGGTAACTTGAAGTAGGCATGCCCCTTGCGTGAGGCGGTGGCATGCTGCCTTCACGTATTTCCGCGCACTCTCTCATTTATCGTCCGGTGCAGTCCCGTCTGACGCCGGTCCCAGCCCCGTGAAAAAACCCTTGCACGCCCTCGAAGGCCTGGATCTGCTCTCGTCCGCCGTCGTCATCCTCGACGTCGAAAGCCGGATTACCTTTGCCAATGCGGCGGCGGAGAACCTGCTTGAAAGTTCCCGCAAGGCGCTGCTCAATCAAAGGCTCGAAGATCTCTTCCTGAACGGGGGAAACCTGGCCGAGGTGTTTGATGAAGCGGTGGAGAATCGCTTCGCCGACAAGCGGCTCGACTTGACGCTGGAGCGTGTCGGGCGCGAGCCGCTGCAGGTGCATGTGGTCGTCGCGGCGATCGACCACCCCGATACCCCGGTGCTGATCGAGTTGCGTGAAAACGTTCAGCAGCTCAAGCTGGACCGCGAGGAACGGCTGCTCGATCAGAGTCAGGCAAACAAGGAGCTCATTCGCAATCTCGCGCATGAAATCAAGAATCCGCTCGGCGGCATACGCGGCGCGGCGCAATTGCTGGAACTCGAACTGCCCGATCGCCATTTGAAGGAACTGCGCGAATATACGCAGGTGATCATCAAGGAGGCCGACCGCCTGCAGACACTGGTCGATCGGCTGCTCGCGCCTCACCGGCGTCCCCACATCGTCGGCGACGTTAACATCCACGAGGTATGCGAACGGGTGCGCAGTCTCATCGTGGCGGAGTTTCCCACGGGGCTTACGATCAATCGCGACTATGATTTATCCGTGCCGGAATTCCGCGGCGACAAGGAACAGCTGATTCAGGCGGTACTCAACATCGCGCATAACGCGGCACATGCATTGTCGGCGCGCATCCAGGCGGGCGATGCGGTTCTGAAATTCCAGACGCGCGTCGCCCGTCAGGTGACCATCGCGAAAGTACGTTACAGGCTGGCACTGGACTTGCATATAGTCGACAATGGACCG
>JAQGLQ010000091.1 GCA_028292785.1 Noviherbaspirillum sp.
GACATCACCGTCAGGGGTCCGGAAGACCGCAGCTTCCGCAAGTCGATCGATACGTATTGCGTTCTCGGTCCATGGCTCGTCACCCCTGACGAAGTACCCGATCCCACCGGCATCGACCTCGAACTGACTGTCAATGGGGAGGCACGTCAGCGCACCAACACCTCCGACATGGTGATGAGCGTGGCCGAGCTGATCGCTTACGCGTCCAGCTTCTATACGCTCCATCCCGGGGACGTCCTCATGACAGGCACGCCACAAGGCGTGGGACCGATCCGGCCGGGCGACCGTCTGGTCGCGACCGGCACCGGGCTGGGAAGCATGACCACCGTGGTCCGCGCCGCCGAATGATTGTCATCGAAGGGAATTGACCGCGCCATGGGCACTTACCGCATTGTCGGGCTGACAAACAGCGCGCGCAGCGCATCCTACAACCGCATGGCGCTGCAGCTCGCCGCTGAAGTCATGCCAAGCGACCTGGCGCTGCAGGTGCATGACCTCAGCGCCATTCCGTTTTACGATACCGATCTCGAAAAAGCCGGCTTCCCGCCCGCGGTGCAATCGCTGGCCGAAGCAGTGTCCGGCGCAAGCGGCATGGTCATCGCCTGCCCGGAATTCAACCATTCGATGCCCGCGGTATTGAAGAATGCGCTGGACTGGCTCTCCCGCGTGCCCGGCCAGCCGCTCGATGGCCAGCCGGTGATGATTCTTTCAGCCAGTTATGGACGACTGGGCGGTGCGCGGGTACAGTACGACCTGCGACGCGTACTGGACGCGGTCGGCGCCCGTCCATTGGTCAGACCAGAGGTATTCATTGGGATGGCGCATGAAAAATTCGACCACGCCGGCCGCTGTATCGATGAGGGCACGCGGCGCATGGTGAAGGAGCAAGCGATTGCCTTCAAGGAGTGGATTAATCAGATCAGGAGATAAGCTGCGCGTGGATCCAACCAAATTGGACCTCAATCTCATCCGTATTTTTTGCGCAGTCATGAGCAAGCGCAGCACCACGCTTGCTGGCGAAGAACTGGACATCAGCCAGTCGGCCGTATCCAATGGACTGCGCCGCTTGCGCGCGCATTTCAGCGACCCGCTTTTCATCAAGACGCCGCAAGGGATGACGCCGACGCCGCTGGCCGAACGGCTTGCGGTACCGCTGACGGAGGGTCTCGCGTTTTTGCACTCGACGATCGAAGCGGTCGAAGCATTCGACCCGGGCACCAGCCAGCGATCGTTCCGCATCTATATGAGCGACATGGGGCAACTGGTTTTGATGCCCCAGCTGATCAAGGCTGTCGAGCAGGAGGCGCCCGGCGTCTCGCTGTCGGTGATGGAAGTGCCGCCCAAGGCCGCATACCTTTCCATGTCGGAAGGCGGCATCGATATCGCGATCGGTACGTTCGCATCGTTCCAATCCGGGTTCCATAGCCAGCGACTGTTCACGAAGAATTATTGCGTGATGGGCCGGCGCGGCCACCCCGCATTCGAACATGGCCTGACGCTGGAAAAATTCCTGCGCGCGCGGCATGCGGTATACCACCCGCCCGCAGCCAGCCATGATGATTTCGAAGAACATCTTGCCAGGCTCTTCCGCGAGCATGGGGTCAGGCGGCAAGTCATGCTTGAACTGGTTCACGGTCTTGGCATCGTCGATACCATCGCGGCGAGCAATCTGCTGATCTGCGTGCCGCAACGGCTGGCGCAAACGTTTTCCAACCGCGTCGATGTCGAGAGCCGCCCTCTTCCATTCATGTTTTCCGCAACCGATATCAGCCAGTTCTGGCATCACCGCATGCATGGCGACATGGGGCACAAATGGCTGCGTTCGCTGATTTTCAGCAAATACGCCAGCCATGATGGCGGCCCCACCGCTCCGATGAAGCATCCTGTCGGCACTGAAGAATTCAGTCCAGCTTTACATTCGCGCTACGAATAATTGGCGCCCATAGCTGGGTTTCGGTCTTGATCAGCGTTGCCAGGTCTTGCGGCGACCCGCCAATCGGTTCGAGGCCCTGCTTCGACATCTGCTCCTTGATGAAGCCGGGATCATTGACAATCTTGTTCACTTCACTGTTCAGGCGCGTGACTGTCGGACCAGGCGTGCCGGCAGGAGCCAACAGCGCGAACCACGACGAAGGGGAAAAGTTGCGCAGCCCGGCTTCCGCAAAGGTGGGCGCATCCGGCACTAACGGCGAACGTTTTTCACCCGCCACGGCAAGCGCCTTCAACTTGCCGGCCGAAACGTGGGGCGCGATCAATCCGGTCGACACGATCATGACATCGATGTGGCCGCCCATCAGGTCAGTCAGCGCCGGCGCCGCCCCTTTGTAGCTCACCCCGTTCAGTTTCAGGGATGTCTCGCGCTGGAACAACTCCATGTTCAAATGCGTGGACGAGCCGACTCCGAGCGTGCCGTAATTCAGCTTCCCCTCCTGCTGTTTCGCGTATGTCAGAAACTCGCGCAGGGAATTGGCCGGCAAATTGCTGCGCACCACAAGGCTTTGCGGCACCCGCGCCAATGCGGCGACCGGTGCGAAATCCTTTTCCACGTTGTACGGCAATGCGTTGTACAGCATGGGATTCATTGTCAGCGTCGACTCCGCGGTAAACAACAGCGTATAGCCATCCGCCGCGGATTTGGCCACGGCGAGCGCTCCGATGATCGTATTCCCGCCAGGCTTGTTTTCGACGATGAACTGCTGCCCAAGCGATGTCGACAAGCGTTGCGCCAGCGAGCGGGCAAGACCGTCGGATGCACCGCCGGGTACATACGGCAGGACGATCTTGACCGGCTTGCTCGGATACGCGGTATCCGCGTGGGCCGCTCCTGTCAGGACAGCGAAAGCGAATAGGGTTACAGCGAGCTTGGATAACATCGGTGACCTCGTACGAAGGTGTGAATTCAAAGCAGGACAACATATCAGTTACAGAAATCTCCATCAATCGACTTTGGAAATACCCGGCATTTACGGATCGAATGGGCAAAGACCATGCGTAAAACGCTTGTCGGGGAATTTCACGATCGGAGGGCGGCGTATTGCCGCGCTACTTCGCATCCCAGATGGCGCGATTCATGATGCCATCGCGGTCTTGGGCGTGTTTTTGTGCATTAAGTTGTATAAATGTTTATTGCCGCAGCTTCAGATTTTTCTATTCTCAAGACAGAATGCGATCGCCCGCGCTTGAAAAGGCACCGCATTTTTTTCCAGTGGCGGATGGATGTAGAACTCCGGAAACCAAAATGACTGTGTATTGCTTTTTCAATTTAAGAACATCGACATGATTCCAACCACGACAAATTGTTATTTCTTCGGCACTCAGCAATCGAACGACGACAGCAAGCTTAGGGGGAAGAGCGGTGAAGATTACGGCAATAATATTCAGTTAGTTGAAGCCCCCGATGAACTCTCGTCGGCGGAAATCTTGATCGAAGTAATCTCAGATACTTTGTATATTGAAAATAAATTAAAGAATCAAATCAACTTTCTCGGCCGTGAAATTGATGATTCCATAAAAGCGCGACTGCATTTCGGAAAACCCCTCTCTGCCAACGACATCCGCCAACATATCAACCAAAGAATTCTTCTGATACAAGAAGGCGCCGGCCTGGAATTAATCAAGCTGCAGGAAAAACATTTCGAGCAAAAAGAAGTTTTGGAGCTGATTGAACGCAGAAGAAACGAAATGCGGAATAGAACGATCGATGCTTTTAAAAAATATCTTGCATATTTTGTTACGAACGCCTTGACTCGCCCGCACGAGTATCGCTAGACAGCCGATAAGCCGGCGCCACGGCTGCGATCGGGCCATAGGGCTGCCGGCCTTCACTGGGCTAATACAAGAATCTTCTCTACGCCTGGCCCTGCTCCCCGGTGCGCGCCGCGTCAGCCCGACCGCGCCGGAGCAGCCGGTCGCGCGCGCGCTTGAACAGGTGCTCGAAATCATCCATGTAGGTGAACACGGCCGGCACCACCAGCAGGCTGAGCACTGTGGAGGTGATCAACCCGCCGATCACCGCAATTGCCATCGGCGAGCGGAAGCTCGGATCGGCTACCCCGCTGCCGAGAGCGATCGGCAGCATGCCGGCGCCCATCGCCACCGTGGTCATGATGATCGGCCGGGCGCGCTTGTGGCAGGCATCAAGCAGCGCATCGAAGCGGCTCATGCCGTGGTCGCGGCGAGCAACGATGGCGTACTCGACCAGCAGGATCGAGTTTTTGGTGGCGATCCCCATCAGCATGATCAGACCGATCAGCGATGGCATCGAGAAGCTCTTCTGCGCAACCAGCAGGCCGACGAATGCACCGCCCAGAGACAGCGGCAGCGCCGCGAGGATGGTGACCGGATGCAGGAAGTCCTTGAACAGCAGCACCAGGACGAGGTAAATGCAGAGCACGCCGATCAGCATGGCCAGGCCGAAGCTGGCGAACAGTTCGCCCATGATTTCGGCATCGCCGATTTCGACCACCTTCACGCCGGCCGGCAGGTTGCGCACGGCGGGCAGCTTCTGCACCGCGGCAGCGACTTCGCCCAGCGGCTGGCCGGACAGCTCGATTTCGAAGTTGATATTGCGCGAGCGGTCATAACGGTCGATCACGGCGGGGCCGCCGGTGATTTCCAGGTCGGCCACCTGTCCCAGCATCACCGGCCCATTCCTGCCGGGCATGGTCAGGCGTTCCAGCATCTCCAGGTTCTGCCGGGCCGACTCGTCCAGCCGCACAACGATCGGCACCTGGCGCTGAGACAGATTCAGCTTGGCCAGCGCCACATCGTAATCGCCGAGCGTGGCGATACGCAGCGTCTCGCCAATGGCGGTACTGGTCACGCCGAGGTCGGCGGCACGCGCGAAATCCGGCCGTACCGCGATCTCGGGACGGATCAGGCTGGCGGTGGAGGCGATGTTGCCCAAGCCGGGGATGGTGCGCAGGTCGCGCTCGACCGCACGCGCCGCCGTCGCGAGGGCATTCGGGTCTTCACCGGTCAGCACCAGAATGTACTTCTCGCCGGAGCCGCCGAGACCGACCTTGCTGCGCACGCCGGGCAACTGTTCCAGCGTGGCGCGGATATTGTTCTCGATGGGCTGCTTGCGGGGACGCTCTCCGCGCTCGGTCAGCAGCACTGTCAGTGTCGCCTTGCGCACCTCGGCCGCGCCCTGCAGCGCAA
>JAQGLQ010000179.1 GCA_028292785.1 Noviherbaspirillum sp.
TGATCGGCGCGTTCCTGCCCGGCCTTGAACAGCAGGATTTCGTCGCGCAACAGGTGATACACGCCCCGGAACGCCTTGCCCATGCCGATCGGCCAGGTCACCGGCGCGCATTGTATCTTCAGCACCGACTCGACTTCATCGAGCAGTTCGAGCGGATCGCGCGTTTCCCGGTCCATCTTGTTCATGAAGGTGACAATCGGCGTGGCGCGCATGCGGCAGACGTTGAGCAGCTTGATGGTCTGCTCCTCTACGCCCTTGGCCGCATCGATCACCATCAGGGCGGAGTCGACCGCCGTAAGCACGCGGTAGGTATCTTCCGAAAAGTCCTGGTGGCCCGGCGTGTCGAGCAGATTGACCACATGGTCGCGGTATTCGAACTGCATCACCGAGCTCGCCACCGAAATGCCGCGCTGCTTTTCGATTTCCATCCAGTCGGAAGTCGCATGCCTGCCGCTCTTGCGCGCCTTCACGGTGCCCGCGAGCTGAATGGCGCCGGAGAACAGGAGCAGCTTCTCGGTCAAGGTGGTCTTGCCCGCGTCCGGGTGCGAAATGATGCCGAACGTGCGCCGGCGCGCCACCTCGCGCGCAATCATCTGGGTAGTGACGGCGCGGGCGGCGAGCGCAGCGGTGTCGACGGCATCGGTCGAAGGAAGATCGGGAGCAGCGGCCATGATTGAGAACGTGAAGAGCTTGAAAAAGGGGATAAAGTCTACCGGCTGCCGCGCATGAAGTCTAATGCAGCGGCATCTGGTACGGCAATCGGGTGCGTAGGATGCGGTATCTCACCGCATCAGCGGTCAGGCCTTGATGAAATGCTCGCGATAGTAACGCAACTCTTCGATCGATTCGACGATATCGGCCAGCGCGGTGTGCTTCTGGTGCTTCTTGAAGCCGCTCGCCAGTTCGGGCTTCCAGCGCTTGCACAGTTCCTTCAGCGTCGAAACATCGAGATTGCGATAGTGGAAAAACTGTTCCAGTTTCGGCATGGTGCGCGCCATGAAGCGCCGGTCCTGGCAGATCGTGTTGCCGCACATGGGGGATTTTCCGGGCGGTACGAAATGCTTCAGGAAAGCCACCAGCGCGGTTTCGGCGTCGGCTTCGGAGACGGTTGACGCTTTGACACGGTCGATCAGGCCGGAGCGGCCGTGCGTACCCTTGTTCCAGGAATCCATGCTATTGAGGATTTCGTCCGATTGGTGAATTGCAAATACCGGCCCTTCAGCCAGCACATTCAATTGTGAATCGGTCACCACGACGGCCACTTCAATGATGCGGTCGTTATCTGGATCGAGGCCGGTCATTTCCATGTCCACCCAGACGAGATTCATTTCGTTCGGACGGGCCGGAGCATTGGCCGGCGTATCTGATGTAGCTTGTGACATAATTTGTGTTCTCTAGGGCCTAGCAATTCGCCAACCGCCATTTTCTCACAGGCTAAGAATGTCTTCTCTCGCGTTTTCCGTTTTGTTTGTCTGCTTTTTGCTTGTCACTCTGGCAGTCCGCTTCTGGCTCGGGTCGCGTCATATCCGCCACGTGCTCGCCCATCGCAGCGCGGTGCCGGCCGAGTTCGCGGAAAGAATACCGTTGCACGCGCATCAAAAGGCCGCCGACTACACGATTGCGAAAACCAAGTTCGGTCTGTTCATGCTCCTGCTGAACGCGGCGACGCTGATCGGATTCACGCTGCTCGGCGGGCTGCAGTGGCTGTCGTCCACGCTGTTCCAGTTCACTGGTCCGGGCATGATCTACCAGCTTGGACTGATCGCCGCATTTGCGGCGATCTCCGGCCTGATCGATCTTCCTTTCGAATACTACAAGCAGTTCAGGCTGGAGGCGAAGTTCGGGTTCAACAAGATGACGCCGCGTCTGTTCTTCACCGACCTGCTCAAGAGCACGCTGCTGGGCGCCGCCATCGGGCTTCCGCTGCTGTGGGTGATCCTTGCCCTGATGGAAAAATCGGGCGACTTGTGGTGGCTCTACGCCTGGCTGGTGTGGAGCGGTTTCCAGTTGCTCATGCTGGTGCTCTATCCCACCGTGATCGCGCCGATGTTCAACAAGTTCACTCCGCTGCAGGACGAAAGCCTGCGCGCGCGCATCGAAGGCCTGATGAAACGCGTCGGATTTGCGTCGCAAGGTTTGTTCGTGATGGACGGGTCCAAGCGCAGCGCGCACGGCAACGCGTATTTTTCGGGCTTCGGCGCGGCCAAGCGCATCGTGTTCTTCGACACCCTGCTATCGCGTCTCGCGCCGCATGAGATCGAAGCCGTGCTGGCACACGAACTCGGCCACTTCAAGCTGAAGCACATCGTCAAGCGCATCGCCGTGATGTTCGCGATCTCGCTCGGTTTCCTCGCCCTGCTCGGCTACCTGAAAACCCAGGTCTGGTTTTATACCGGACTCGGCGTGAACCCGATGCTGATCGGGAATAACGATGCAGTGGCGCTGATTCTGTTCATGCTCTCGCTGCCGGTGTTCACGTTCCTGCTGGCACCGCTTTCATCGATCACGTCGCGCAAGCATGAATTCGAGGCGGATGCATTCGCGGCCAGATACACCAACCCGCAGGACCTGGTATCAGCGCTCGTCAAGCTGTATGAGGACAATGCATCGACACTGACGCCCGACCCGGTACATTCGGCTTTCTATGACTCGCATCCGCCGGCAAGCGTGCGTATCCATCAATTACTTGCCGCTCGTTAAGGACGAATGCCATGCTGACTGCCGACGATCTGCTCCGAAAAAAGTGCCAGCATCGGGTTACCGGGCTGAACGATGCCGAGATTGCGCCCTATCTTGCGGCAGTGGAAGGATGGACGCTGAAGGACGGAAAAATCGTCAAGACATTCGCCTTCAAGGATTATTACCGCACGCTGGCCTTCGTGAACGCGATGGCTTACGTGATCCATGCGGAGGACCACCATCCGGAACTGGTCGTGACATACAACCGATGCACC
>JAQGLQ010000183.1 GCA_028292785.1 Noviherbaspirillum sp.
CGGCGCGTCCATGCGAAATATCTGGTCGGCGCGGACGGTCCGCGCAGCATGGTGCGCGGCGCGCTCGGGATTTCGTACGGCGGCGCGACCGGATTCAAGCGCGAGTTCATGGGCGGCAAGATGTTCGCCGTTTATATGCGTGCGCCCGCATTCCTGAAGGCGATGCCGCATCGGCCGGCATGGATGTATGTATCGGTGAATCCGCAGCGCCGCGCCTTCATGACCTCGGTCGACGGCATATCGGAGTTCGCGTTCCACGCCGCCTTGCATGAAGGCGAGGACGGCGATGCCTGGACCGAGGCCGACGCGCGTCGCGTCTTCAATGAAGCCATGGGTATCGATGTGCCGATCGAGGTGCTGTCGGTATGTACCTGGACCGCCGGCCACGCGCTGGTGGCGGAGAAATTCCGGCAGGGGCGCATATTCATTGGCGGCGATGCCGCGCATCTGTTCACGCCCACCGGCGGCCTCGGCTACAACACCGCGGTCGAGGATGCGGTCAATCTCGGCTGGAAATTGGCGGCGGTGATTCGCGGCGGCGCGTCGCCGGCGCTGCTCGACACCTACGAACTGGAACGCAAGCCGCTGGCGCAGCGCAATACCGCCTATGCGCGGCGTTTTGCGGACTCGGTCGGATTGTTCGTCGCCAGGCCGGTGCTGGAAGAAGATTCGCCCGCCGGCGCCGCCGAACGCGAGGCTGCTTCGGTCTATCTCAATGCGCATGTGCGGCTGGAGTTCAACATACCCGGCGTGACCTTCGGCGGACGCTACGATGCGTCGCCCGCGATCGTGAAGGACGGCAGCACGCCTCCTTCGGATGAAGCGAATGTCTACGTTCCCACTGCCTCGCCGGGAGGGCGGCCGCCTCATGCGTGGCTGGACGACGGCAGTTCGCTGTACGACAGCTTCAACTTTGAATGGACGCTGCTGGCGCTGGGGCCCGACGCTCGCGATACCGGCGATTTTGTAGCGCATGCGGCCGCGCTGGGCCTGGATCTGAAAGTGGTTGCGCATGCTTCGCAGGCGCTGCTGGATCTGTATGAAGCGCCGCTGGCACTGATCCGCCCGGACCAGATCGTGGCATGGCGCGGACATGACGCGAGCATGGCGAAGCAGGTATTGCTTCAGGTAAGCGGCGGAAATCGATAACAAAAAAGAGAGACAAGAGAGACGCAACAAGGAGACGAAATGAAGAAGATCGATATTTACAACCACGTGATGCCGCAGCGCTATCTGGAAATGATGAAGCTGCATTCCAAGGACCCCGGGATCGTCAAGCGCATGAGCAGCATACGCATGCTGTGGGACATCGAGGCCCGCGTCGAGATGCTCAAGCAATGGCCGGAGGTGCAGCAGGTGCTGACCCTCGCCCTGCCCGCGCCGGAAGCACTCGGCGGCCCGGAGCTGTCGCCGATGCTGGCGCGCATCGCCAATGACGATATGGCGGCCATCGTTGCGAAGTGGCCGCAGCGTTTTCCCGCCTTTGTCGCATCGCTGCCGATGAACAACGTGCCGGCGGCGCTGGAAGAAATGGATCGTGCCATCACTGCATTGGGTGCGCGCGGCATCCAGTTGACCACCAACATCAACGGCCGCACACTCGACGATCCGGAGTTTTATCCGGTATTCGAACAGGCCACCAAAAAACATGGCGTGCCGATCTGGATGCATCCCGCGCGGCCGGCGACGCGCCCCGACTATCCGACCGAGGAAAAATCGAAATACGAGATCTGGCAGGTGCTCGGCTGGCCCTACGAAACCAGCGTGGCGATGGCGCGCATCGTGTTCTCGGGCCTGTTCGAAAAGCTGCCCGACATGCGCATCATCACCCATCACTGCGGCGCGATGATTCCGTATTTCTCCGGCCGCGCGGAAACGCTATGGGCGCAGCTCGGCAGCCGCAGCGCCGATGAAAACTATGAAGACGTGCTCAAGCGCATGGCGAAGAAGCCGATCGATTATTTCAAGATGTTCTTCGCCGACACCGTGCTGGGCGGATCGGCTTCGGCGCTGCGCTGCGGACTCGATTTCTTCGGCGCCGACAAGGTGGTGTTCGCCAGCGACTGCCCTTTCGATCCGGAAGGCGGCCCGATGTTCATCCGGGAAGGCATACGCTCGGTCGAATCGCTGCAACTGTCCGAGGAAGACAAGCATAAAATCTATCTCGCTAATGCCCTCAAGCTTCTCGGCGGCAGCCGGTAAGCCGCAACCAGCCACTATAAGGAGACTGCAATGCATTCGATGCTTCGTTCGCTACAACTCGGCGCCGCGGCGCTGTGCGCCGCCCTGCCCCTGCTCGCGTCGGCGCAGGCTTATCCGAGCCAGCCGGTAAACATCATTGTTCCCTATACGCCGGGCACCGGCATCGACATCATCGCGCGCACGCTGTCGGCCAAGCTCAAGGACCGCCTCGGCCAGCCGATGATCGTCGACAACAAGCCGGGCGCGAGCGGCAACATCGGCGCCGACGCCGTAGCCAAGGCCAAGCCCGACGGCCATACGCTGATGGTAACGGTGAACACCTTCACCATCACACCGGCGCTGTATCCGAAAATGCCTTACGACCCGGTGGCGGATTTCACGCCGATCAGCAAGCTCGCGGTCGGCAATCTTGCCCTGGTGGTCAATCCAGCCGTGCTGCCGGTCAAGACCGTCAGTGAACTGACGACTTATGTGCGCGCGCGTCCCGGACAGATCAATTACGGCTCGCCCGGCAACGGCACGCCGCAGCACCTCGCGGTCGAGATCCTGAAAGAACGCCTGAACCTCGACATGGTCCACGTGCCCTACAAGGGCGCGGCAGGCGCCAACACCGACCTGCTAGGCGGCCAGATTCAGCTGATGGTCCTGCCGGTTCACACCGCCCTGCCCTTTGCCAAGAATGGCAAGCTCAACATCCTCGCCGTGTCGGGCGAGAAGCGTTCAGTGCTTGCGCCGGATTCGCCAAGCTTCGCCGAAGCGGGGCTGAAGAATCTCGATGTCGATCTGTACTA
Source organism: Noviherbaspirillum sp. (assembly GCA_028292785.1). Next base: position 2,994 of record JAQGLQ010000183.1, read on the forward strand.
CTGGATCGCCGGTCCCGCCAATCTGCCCAAGCCTGTCGTGGCCAAGCTCAACCAGGAAATGTCAGCCATACTTGCAATGCCGGATGTAAAGGAAACGCTGATGAAACAGGGGCTGGTGCTCGAAACCAGCACGCCGGAGCAGATCGCGGCGAGCATCAAGAGCGATGTGAGCCGGTGGAAGAAATTTGTGAGCGAAAAAAATATCAAGGCGGATTGACTTGGCAGACCCGCATCGTGCGGATCTGCCGGCCGCCCGAACGCGTTGCTGCATTGAAAATGCGGCCAACAGAAAAACAGGTTTGAATGAAACAAGGCGACGATCCTCTCTCGGAAGATAATGCTTCGGCTCTGGGTGCACTGATATTTGAAAGCAGCCCCGATTGCATGAATCTGCTTGACCCCGATGGCAACATCGCGGCGGTGAATCGGAATGGCCGCTGCCTGATGGAAATCGATGACTTCAGGACGGTTGCCGGCTTGTCCTGGCAATCGCTTTGGCCGGAAGCAAGCCATGCCGACATCCGGATGGCGCTTGCCGACGCCCGCGGAGGCGGAACGGGGCGTTTCAGCGCTTATGGTCCGACAGCCAAAGGCGCGCCGAAATGGTGGGACGTCATCGTCACTCCGGTTCGCGCACGCAATGGGCAGATCGAGCGATTGCTTGCGGTGTCTCGCGATGTGACCGCGGCTCATCAGGCCAGTCTCGAACTGCAGGCGAGCGAAGCACGGTTTCGCTCGCTGGTAACCGCTACCAGCGCCATCGTGTGGTGCGCCTCCGCTTCGGGTCAATTCGAGACGGAGCAGGCAAGCTGGGCCGCATTTACCGGTCAAACGCCTGAACAGTACAAGGGATGGCGCTGGCTCGACGCGGTTCATCCCGGCGACCAGGCGCAGACGCTTGCCACCTGGAGACAGGCGGTCGAGACGCATTCACTCTATCAGGTTGAGCATCGGCTCCGATGCGCCGATGGACAGTACCGGCACATGCTCGCCAGAGCTGTACCCATAGTGGATGCAGCGGGCAATATCTCTGAATGGGTTGGCGTTCACACTGACATCAGCACCCGGATTCAGGCGAACGCGGAGCGGGAACGCCTGCTCAAAGAGGTGCAGGCCTCCAATAATCGTCTGCTCGACGTGTTCAGGCAAGCGCCGGCGTTCATGTGCGTCTTCGGCGGTCCCGATCATGTATTTGAAATGATCAATGAGCGGTACTTCCAGCTCGTCGGCAATCGCGACCTGGTGGGGCAGCCGGTACGGCAGGCCCTGCCGGAAATCGAGGGGCAGGGATTTTTCGAACTGCTCGATCGGGTATTTCAAACCGGCGAGCCATTTATGGGCGTCGATATGCCGGTCAGGCTGAAACGCTCGCCAGGCTCTACGCTTGAAGAGCGCTTCATCGATTTCGTCTTTATGGCTTTACGCGACGCCGACGGTAGCGTGACCGGACTCCTGGTCCATGGCGTGGACCAGACAC
>JAQGLQ010000189.1 GCA_028292785.1 Noviherbaspirillum sp.
TCGAGGAGATTGCGCATCGAGAATATGTTTTTCACATTGCCGATGACGCTCATTTTCTTGAAGCTCGGCTTGATTTTTTCGGGAGCGAACAACACCCCTGTGAACAGAATCGAACCGAGGATGTTCATCCCGATCACGATACCGACGAAAGGCGCGACAGCCGCAATGACGACCTCGAAAGTCAGGCGCAGAAAGCTGTCGATGATCACGGGGAAGGGATGGTAGGCATGAATCCCGGCCCACTGGACCATCGATAGAATCGTATCGACGATCTGATGGCTGCAAAAGATCAGGTAGCTGATGCAGCCGCATAGCAGGAACGCGGTAGATGCGTCCTTGCTGCGCGGCACATCACCCTTGTCACGGGCATCGCGCAGCTTCTTGTGGGTCGGTTGTTCGGTCTTTTCGCTCATCTCATCAACTTCGCCATGGTGTCGAGCAGGGACCGAAACCTGGCGAAATCGAGCGCCAGATAATCCATCAGCGTCGAAAAATAAATGACCAGCACGAACAGGGCGATACCGCTCTTGATGGGCATCGCCAGAAAAAACACCTGCATCTGCGGCGCGAACATGCTGACGAAAGCCAGCGCCAGCTCAGCCAGCAGCATGGCGATCATGGCGGGCGCGGCCAGCACGATGGCGGTACGCATCAGATTGTCGAGCAGGCCGAGAAAATGGGTGGCGAACGCGGGGTCGAATCGTGGCATCGGCGCGCTTATCGGCCATAGCGCATAGCTTTGATAGACGACGCCGATCACCATGTTCAGGCCGTACAGCGACAGGAACAGGACCACGTACGACTGATTGATCAGGATGGCCAGCGGCGAGCTGTCGTCCCCGCTCATGGGATTGGCCATGCCGCTTGTCGTGGCGCCGCGCTGATTGTCGATCACGAAACCAAGCCCTTCGGTCGCCCAGAAGGGAATCGCCAGCGCGAAGCCGAGAATAAAGCCGATGGCGCTCTCCTTGAGGATGAGCAAAAACAGCGATCCGCCAGCGAGGGCATGCTGTTGCGCCTGCAGGTCCATGAACGGCAGCGCCGGCAGAATGAATACGATTGCAATGGCAGTGCGGTGCAAGGCCGCTAAGTTCTGGCGGGTAAAGAACGGCAGCATCGCAAGGGTCGCGAGCATGCGCGGCGTGCCGGTCGCCACCGCGATAAGCAGGCGGTTGATCGCGTCCGGTTCCAGCGTCGACATCGCTACTTCCCGACGTTTGGAAAAACGTCGAACAGAAGTGTCGTGTACTGATAGATTTCCACGCCGACCCAGCGCATGGTCAGCGCGAGCGCGGCAACGGTTGCGATCAGCTTGACCGCATACGATAGCGTCTGCTCCTGGATCTGCGTGAGCGCCTGGATCACGGCGAACAGCGTGCCAACCACCGCCGCGACGATGATCGCAGGCAGGGACAGTATCAGGCTCAGGTAAAGTGCCTTGGTTGCGTAATTGATCAGATCGGCTGCGGGCATGTGGTCGTTCCGGTTGTCATGCATAAGACAGGACCAGGCCATGGAGCAGGCGGGTCCAGCCGTCCACCATCACGAAAAGGAACAGCTTGAGCGGCAGCGAGATGGTGGAGGGCGATACCATCATCATTCCCAGCGCGAGCAGGATATTCGACACGATGAGATCAATCACCACGAAGGGCAGATACAGCAGGAAGCCGATTTCGAACGCCGCGGTCAGTTCGCCGACGACGAAGGCCGGCATCAGAATCAGGAAGTCGTCCTGGCGCGGCAGCCGCGCCTGCTGATCCGGCCACATCCGCTTGCTTGCATCGATGAAGAAGACGCGCTGCTCCGGTTTGCTGTGTTTCAGCAGGAATGCGCGCAGCGGTTCGCCGCCCTTGCTCAATCCGCTGATCACCGACTCGACGTTGGTCAGCCCGCCCGGCTCGGCGCGCAGCGCGCTGCCCGCCTGATCGATGATCGGCGCCATGATGTACAGGCTGAGCACCAGGGACAAGCCGTACAGAGCGATATTGGGCGGGACCTGCTGCACGCCCAGCGCATTGCGGACCAGCATCATCACGGTCGATACCTTGAGGAATGCGGTGGTCACGATCAGCAGCAGCGGCAGCAGTCCAAGCAGCGCAAGCAGCAGTGCAAGCGAAATCGGATCGGATTTCATATGCGCGGCGGCGTGATGCGAGTAATCGCGACGCCGATGCGGCCGTCGATCTCCACCAGTTCGCCTTCGCCGATGCGTACGCCATTGACCCGAAGATTGACGGCCCGTTCCGGCGCCAGACCGAGGTCGAAGATATAGCCCGGCGCCACGCCGGCCAGTTCGCGCAGCGTGAGATGGCGTTCGCCAAGGTCGAAGCTGACCCGCATCGGCACATCGGCCAGGTCGGACAGATCCACGTCTGGCACAGATGCCGTCCCGTCTCCCGAATGAACGAAAGGTTCTTGTTCCATCGATTTCACCTTGGTTGTCGCCTGCAGTAAGTTGTCGTCCGCCAAGCGGGCTTCAATGCCGAGCGCGGGACTGATTCGCATGCATATCCCGCGCCGTTCAGGCGCATGCCACCAGCCGTCCGGCATGAGGACATCTTGCGGCTTTGCGCTCGCAAGCTGATGCAGGGACAGATCAATCCAGCCGAGTTCCAGCTTGACCTCCGCCGCCAGGCCTGCCCAGTGACTCGGCATTGACGCTTTGCGGGTCCGTGCGCAGCAGGAGGCGAGCTTTGTCAGACCGTGCAGGTCCGTCAGGAGATGGCAGGAGAGCGGCTCGCCGGCCGTCATCGGCGTCAGACGCAGCGCGAGGATGAAAGGCATCGCCTCCGCCGCGTCCCGGCCGCACCAGTCGTCGATCCGGATCGCGCTGGAATCCTGCAGAGGGAAGTCCGCCGCCAGCGCGTCCGCTGTATCCTGGAGCAAGGCGAGGATCAGGTCGTCCGCCAGTTCAGCTGTCGCAAGCAGTCCGTAATGTGCCGCAAACAACGCTTCCGCATTCGCATGGGACATGGCCAGGCAAGCGCGCATGTCGTTCCATGAAAGCGCGACCAGGATATTCATCGCGAGTGCATCGCGCATGTCCTCCACGCTGAGTCGCAAATGCCATGGCTGGTCGCGCCAGTGGCCGGTCCAGTCTCCTGCAGCGGCAATGCTATTTAGCGCGTTGACGGTGTTATCCGGCACGGTGCGTAGCCGGACACGCGCTCCATTCGTGGCCGCGCAAGCTGCTTCCTGGTCCAAAATACATTCGCTGTCTGCCATGGCGGGGTGAGATGGTTGCTGAATAGCCCGGCACGATATCCACTTGTGCCGCTCGCGGATCATAGAGCTGCAACCCCGGTGGCGCACCTTTGATTAAGAAGGCTTAATAAACGGAGTCGGATAACTACCGTGCGATGTCAAAAAAACACGGTG
>JAQGLQ010000245.1 GCA_028292785.1 Noviherbaspirillum sp.
CCGATCATGTTTCGCCGCGAGCTGGATGCGCATCAGCTCGGCTTCGCGCTCGGCGAAGCACTCGCGCATCTGCACAAGCTCTGGTTCGACGGCGCGGTGCGACGCACTATCGGTGCGGATGGCGTAGTCCGTTTCAAGACATCCTGAGGGACCGATGAAAAGGCGAGTACTGCGGCACGGCATCTAACCGGTCGCGGCAGATTCATCCGGGAAGTAATTGCCTCCCTGGCATATCGCGGCGCATCGCCCGTGTTCGGCGGTGCGCTCGTCATCGCTGACGATTCGCTGATCACGCACAATCATCGATCGATTTTTATGGCGGCGACGCCGAAAAACCGGCTGGTCCTGCCTGCTTGACATTGACTTTTACTGCGCTGAACCTAGACCTTAATATAAACGAACGCATAAGCGATCGAAGAAGCTGCGTGCATTTCACCGGCGCGTCATAAACGGTCTTTGGTTGGAAGAAATGCTTTTTGTATCGCGACATGGGATGTCCGGCGTCATGAATCCGTCGACTGAAAGAGAAAGCTTCAGCGAGCGACTGCAACAGGCGCTGCGCAACGCCGATTACTCCCCCGACAGTCCAACGCAATTGGCGCGGGAATTCAACGTGCGCTTCGAGGGAAGACCGATCACCGTGCATGCCGCGCGGAAGTGGCTGGTCGGCGAAGCGATTCCGACGCAGGAAAAACTGCGTACCCTCGCGCACTGGCTGGGCGTGCCGGCCGAATGGCTGCGTTTCGGCGGAAGCGATCTGCAGGCAGGCGCGGGTTCCGCACACGTGCCGGTCCGTTATGAATCGGCCGACGTCAAACTGATCACCGATCTTCAGCGCCTCGACGAACATCATCAGACCCTCGCGCGCGAATTCATTCGCATGCTGGTGCGGCTGGGCCATCAAAAATAGCTTCATCATCGGTCCGCGTCCGCCTGGCGCGCCTTGTGCGGCGCTTTCGAGAAGGCGAAATCATATAAACAGTTCGGCAGCATGCGCAGCAGCTTGGCCACGGCGCCCATCTGCCACGGAATCACCGTGTAGCTGGTGCCTCGTTCTATTGCCGCCGCCGCTTTCGCCGCAAAGATGTACGCGGGCATCAGGAACGGCATCGGATAAGTGTTGGTACGGGTCATCGGCGTATCGATGTAGCCGGGCGCGATGGTCACCACCCTGATGCCGGTCGAGCGCAGTTCGACACGCAGCGATTCGCAGTAATTCAGGACCGCAGCCTTGGAGGCGCTGTAAGCGCCCGACCCGGGCAGTCCGCGTATCCCGGCCACGCTGCCGATGCCGACCAGGCGGCCTCCGTGCGGCTGCGCCTTCATGGCCGCGAGGAATGGCGCGAAGGTTGCGACCGTCGCGGTGACATTGGTCTCGATGATGCGTTCGAACACGCGCATGTCTTTCGCATATTCGGTCAGCGTGCCGCGCGAGATGCCGGCATTGGCGATGACTGTGTCGATGCCCGCACCGGCATCGATGAAATCGGCTGCCGCCGCGGCGAGTGCCGCATGGTCGGTGACATCCAGCGCATAAATGCGATGGCGCTGGGGGTCCGGCAGGCTTGCGCGCAACTGCTCGAGCACAGCCCCGCGGCGCGCGACCAGTCCGAGCATCGCGCCGTCTTCCGCATAGCGCTGTGCGAGGGCGGCGCCGATTCCACTCGATGCGCCGGTGATGAATACACGCTTCATGAATGCCTTGATCTGGATAATGAAAAAGCCCGCCCTCTTCCGAGTGGCGGGCTTCGATGACGACGGGTCGCCGAGTGCTTATTTACCCGGGGCCGGCGCGGCGGAGGCCTTCTCCTTTACCACGCGCGCGACCAGCACGTCCATGACCTGCAGCGTCGCCGCGTGCAGCGCGGATTCCGGCTGATTGCCGATGCTGCGGGCAACGATGGATGGCGCCGTGATGAAACGGCCGTCGATTGCGATCATCGGCACGCCGTCCACCTTGTAGGCGGTCTGCAGCTGCGCCGCGCGGCGGACCTTCGCCTGCACGCCGAAGGAGTTATACACCTCGAGGAATTTCTCCTTGTCGATGCCCTGTTTCGTCACGAAGGCCATGATCGCCGCATCGTTGTCGAGCCGCTGGCGTTCGCCGTGAATCGCATTGAACACCTTGATGTGCACCGGATCGAGCTTGCCCATCGCTTCAAGGGTGTAAAACAGTTTCTGCTCAGGCACGAACGTGTCGCGGAAGGCGACCGGCACCCGCCTGAACTCGATCTTGTCGCCCTGCTTTTTCACCCAGTCCTGCAATGCGGGTTCCAGGGCTGCGCAATGCGGACAGGAGTACCAGAAGAATTCGGTGACTTCCACCTTCTTGCCCGATTCGGTTGCCTGCGCCTTTTCGAGCGTGCGGTAATCGGTGCCGTTTTGCGGATTCGCCGGGCTGGCGCCGGCGCTTGCCGCCATCAGCGTCAGGCTCAATGCGGCGAATAGGTGTTTGATCAAACGCATGGGTTTCCTTATCTTAATATTGTTCGGCTATTTCGAGATGCGCACGACGGCGGCATCCACGCCATTATCCGACAATTTGCCGCGCACCTTGTTCAGGGCTTCCAGTTGGGCAAACGGGCCGATCCGCACACGGTAAAGCGTGCCGTTTTCCGATTGCCGTTCGGTGACGCGCGCCTCCACGCCCATCAGCGCCAGCTTGGCGCGCGTGTTTTCGGCATCGGTCTGCTCGCGGAACGCACCGGCCTGCAGGAAGTAATTCCACTTGTCTTCCGGATTGGCGGTCTTGGGCGTCGCTTCCCTGGCGTCGCTGACCTTCGGCTCGGGTTTTTTCGGCTGGTCCCCGGAGAACAGCTGGATCGCCGCGACTTTTTCATCCTGCTTCGGTTCCGGCGGCTTTTCGGTCACCTGATTGGGTGGCGGCGCCTCGGAGGGAGCCTTGGCGACAGGCTTGGCCGCTTCCTTCCCGGCGTTCTTGCCATAGAGCGCACGATTTGGGTCGCCGCTCTGGTTCGCCGAAGGTTCGGTCCTGTCCGGACGAGCGAACTTGTTGGTAAACGGCACTGGCGTCTTGGTGATGGCCAGCGCCACGGCGAGCGCAATGCCGAGGCCGACCACCAGGCCGACGATCAGCCCCACCATGGTTCCGCCGTGCTGCCTGCCGCGGCGCGTATGTTGACTTTGCATTCTTGATCACATCCTCGATGGCGCCGATACGCCGATCAGCGCCAAACCGTTTCGCAATACCTGTCGTGTCGCCGCCATCAATGCCAGGCGCGCCATCTTGGTCGGCTCATCATCCACCAGCACCCGCTCGGCGTTGTAATAGCCGTGCAA
>JAQGLQ010000265.1 GCA_028292785.1 Noviherbaspirillum sp.
GCCCATTCAAGCGCGCCAACGGCTCGTTGACCAGCAAACGGATCGGCCGCAGCGGGGATCGGATGGAACGAAATCTTCCAGCTTGGACATGGTGAACAAGCTCTCTTGCATCTGATCCGATCCGCGCATCGTATTCTTTCCATCGCTATGAATACGATATCAATAGCGCTTGCCCGCGAACCCCGTTTACCTGCGGGCGGATTTCGACAGCCTGCTAGGCCGTCAGGTGCTTCTTGAAGAAATCCACGGTCCGCCGCCACGCGAGCCTGGCCGCTGCCTCGTCATAGCGCGGGGTCGCATCGTTGTGGAAGCCATGCTGCGTACCGGCGTAGTAGTGCACCGTGTAATCCGCTTCGGCGGCCTTCAGCGCCCTCTCGTAGGCCGCCGCGCCTGCATTGACGCGCTCATCCTTCTCGGCATAGTGGATCAGCAGCGGCGCCCTGATCTTCGCGGCGTCTTCGGCGCTCGGCTGGCCGCCATAGAAAGGCACGGCTGCGTCGAGCGAAGGCATGCGCGCCGCGAGCATGTTGACGACGTTGCCGCCGTAGCAGAAGCCGACGGCGCCGATCTTTCCCGTCGTGGCCGGGTGATTCTTCAGGTATTCCGCGCCGGCGACGAAGTCGTGGTCCAACTTGGCCTTGTCGAGCTTGCCGAAGGCCTCGCGCCCCTTGTCTTCATTGCCGGGATAGCCGCCCAGCGACGTAAGGCCATCAGGCGCGAACGCGACAAAACCCTCGAGCGCCATCCTGCGGGCGACGTCTTCGATGTGCGGGTTGAGGCCGCGGTTTTCATGCACCACCAGCACGCCGGGCCGCTTGCCGCCGGCATTCGCCGGCATCACCAGATAGCCGCGTACTTTTCCGTGCCCTTGGGGCGACGGGTACTCGACATAGCTGGCCTTGATCCGCTTGTCGTCCGGAGCGATTTTCTGCGCCAGGGCGAATTTCGGATTCAATGCTTCGAGCAGCATGGCGGCGCTGACGCCGCCCACTGCGTACTTCGTGGCGCCGCTGAGAAAGCCGCGCCTGTCGATGATGCCGTGCACATACTTGTCGAACAGTTTCAATACTTCCGGATCGAAGTCGTCTGCTTTTTTCATGTGCATAAATATTTCTCCTATGGTTAAGAAGCGTGCCTGCCATTAACGCGGCATCCGCCGCACCTTAAGGCTTGATGAACTTGAGCACGAAGTCATCCTTCGGCTGCGGCGGCTCGGGCGTGTTGCGGTCGCGCGGATCGGATGGGTTGCGCAGGAAGTCGGCCGAGCCCGCGAAACGGAAACCGGCCGCTTCCACTTCCTTGCGCAAGAATGCTTCCTCGATGCGATGCAGGGTTCCCGATTCGGAAATGCCGGTGCCGGCACGGCCGGCATGGTCGGCGATCACATAGATGCCGCCGGGCTTGAGCGCGGCGAACACCGCCTTGTTGAGCCGGGCCCGATCCACGCCGAGATGGCCGAGGTCGTGATAGTTGAACATGTACGTCACGAGGTCGAGCTTGTTCGAAGCAAGTTCCGGCGGAACCGGGTTATCGAACGGCTGGACCACTGCGGCGATATTGGAAACCGCCGGGTTTTTCGCGCGGTCGGCCAGGGCCACCGGCGAAGGCACCGGGCCGGCAGGACGCGGAGCCGCGGGAGCTGCGGAGCCTCCTTCAGGCGCGGCCGGCGGCATCGCGGCAGGATTGCGCGGCGCGCTTTGTCCATAGACGCGTCCGCCGGGGCCGACGGCGCGCGCCAAGAGTTCGGTCGTGTAGCCGCCACCGGCGCTCAGATCCAGCGCGACCATGCCGGGACGCACACCGATGAAGGCGAGCGTCTGTTCAGGCTTGCGGCGCACATCGTTGGTACGGTCGGCCGGGCGGCGGTCGGGACTTGCGACGATCTCGGCGATGCGTTGGGTGGAGAGGGTCGGTGCCTGCGCCGCGCTGTTCATGCCCATGTGGCCGCATGCGCCCAAGCTGAGCAGCAGTGCCGCGCGCACCCCGAATCCGGCCAGGCCGGCGTGTTTCCGTTCGATCGGTTTCACCGTGTCTCCTTGCTTTTATTTATGTTCGCCCAATGTACAACAACTCCGGACGATTGGCATGTGCGCCTGCGGCATGACCTCAACCGCCTGGGCGCAGCCCCTGTGCATCCTGAATGCCGATTGGGCAGCTGACGCCGGTGCCGCTCAATCCGCAATAGCCGCCCGGATTCTTTGCAAGATATTGCTGGTGATCGTCTTCGGCATAGTAGAACGGCGGCTCCGGATAGCGGATCTCGGTGGTGATCCTGCCGAGACCGGCTTCATCCAGCCGCTGCTGGAACAGTTTGCGGCTGGCCTCCGCCGCCGCGAACTGCTCCTCGCTGGAACAATAGATCGCCGATCGGTACTGGGTGCCCATATCGTTTCCCTGCCGCATGCCCTGGGTGGGATCATGGTTCTCCCAGAAGATCTTCAGCAGCGCCTCGAACGACACTTCCGCCGGGTCATAAACGATGAGCACCGCTTCCGTGTGCCCGGTCTGTCCCGAGCAGACTTCGCGATAGGTCGGGTTCGGCGTCATTCCGCCGGAATAGCCGACGGCAGTCGTAAACACACCTGGCACCGACCAGAACAGCCGCTCCACACCCCAGAAGCAGCCCATGCCGAACTGCGCATGCGACAGCCCGGTGAAGGTGCCGGCGATCGGCCGGTTATGGACGAAATGCGCGTTGCGCACCTGCATGGGTGTTGCGCGGCCGGGCAGCGCCGTCTCCGCGCTCGGCATGCGCTGCTTGAAGGCCCCGATACCGGCCAGGAATTTTTCCAGCATGGTTTTCTCCTGAAGAAAAATCGTCAGCCTGCTGACGAAACAGGCCTTTTCGGCTTCTTGGGTTTCTTGGGTTTTTTCAGCAAGCGCCCGGCACCGTCGGTCATCGGCACACGATGCTCGGGTTCGAAGCCGGGCTCCTCGACGCGTTGCAAGCTGTGGCGAGTCAGCGTCTCGATGGCCGACAGCAACTGCACCTCGTCGGCGCATACCAGCGATACCGCTTCGCCTGTTGCGCCGGCGCGGCCCGTGCGCCCGATGCGATGGATGTAATCCTCGGCGACGATCGGCAGGTCGAAATTCACCACCTGCGGCAGATCGTCGATATCCAGGCCGCGTGCCGCCACGTCGGTTGCCACCAGTACCTGGACCTCCGCATTCTTGAATCGTTCAAGCGCGCGCAGCCGCGCCGGCTGCGGCTTGTCGCCATGAATGGAGTCGGCGCCGACGCCCCGGGCAAGCAGCAGGTCCACCAACTGATCGACCCCCTTGCGCGTCTTCACGAAGACCAGCACCTGGCCCCACCGCCTTTTCTTCAGCAGGTGCACGAACAGTTCCGGCTTGCGCTTCTTGTCCACCGGAACCGTCCACTGCGTAACGCTCTTCGCGGCGCTATTGCGCGGACTGGCATCGATGCTCAGCGGATCGTTCAGCAGCCGTGCCGCCATGGTACGGATGGCATCCGAAAACGTCGCGGAAAACAGCAGGGTCTGCCGGCGCTTCGGCAGCGCCGCGAATACGGCATCGAGCTCGCGCGAAAATCCCAGATCGAGCATGCGGTCCGCCTCATCCAGCACCAGCGCCTGCAGCTGGCTGAACTTCACCGCATTCTGCCGATGCAGGTCGAGCAGACGGCCGGGCGTGGCGACCAGCACATCGACCCCCTTGCGCAGCTTCATCATCTGCGGATTGATACTGACCCCGCCATACGCGACCGCGATGCGCAATGGCAGATGCTTGCCGTATTCCCGAAAACTCTGGTGAATCTGCTCGGCGAGTTCGCGCGTCGGCGCAAGCACGAGGGCGCGTACCGAATTGCTGGCGACCTGCGGACCTTCCATTGTCAGCCGTTGCAGCAGCGGCAAGGCGAAGCCGGCGGTCTTGCCGGTGCCGGTCTGCGCCGCGGCCATCAGGTCGCGTCCGGCCAGCACGCCTGGAATGGCTTGCATCTGCACCGGCGTGGGAATGCGGTAAGCGAGCGCATCGAGCGCGCGCAGCAGGGGATCGATCAGACCGAGAGAGGCAAACGTCATGGGCGCTTCGCGGAAAAAATCTCATTATCCGCGAAAGGATGCGGACCGGCTTTGAAGACCCGTTTGCCGGCGACCCCTCAGTACCCGAAGTAAATATTCGGATTCAATCCCCGATAGCCGCCGGGTGCCAGGTCCGAACCCGGACCGGACCGCGACGTGCCCTCCGCCGAACTTCCGCCCGAGCCTGGTGCCGATGGTGCGCCCGCATTGGCGGCGGGCGGAACACGGGGATCGTCGGCGGCAGTGCGCGGCGTGAATGCGCAAGCGCTGGTCATGATGAGCGGGACTGCGGCAAATAGGTGTCCGGGTTTCATGTGATGCTCCAGGAGATGGACTGATGCACGATTCGGATGGGCAGTGAAGCCGGGGTCGCCATCCGTCCCGCTTGTATTCAGTCTAGTCTCCCGATCGCGGTAAACGCAATCCGTTTCCTGACGGACGGGGAATATTCAGTATGCTGCCGTTCGGCACGCCGCGCGTGTTTTCAGGACGGGCGGAAGGCTGCGGAGAAAGAGGCTAAAGGTGGAAATATGCGCCGGCCGGGCTGACGCCGGCCGGCGCATGCCGGGAACCCGGCATCCGGAATGATTGATCAGTACCGGTACGGATTGTTGGGGCGGGCATCGTACCGGTTAGGCACGCCGTCACGGTC
>JAQGLQ010000267.1 GCA_028292785.1 Noviherbaspirillum sp.
TGAATTGATGCGCCCTTCACTGATCGCTCTTTAAAGTAGGGACAGAGCAAATTGGAGTAAGAGCACTCTTTATGCAAGGTACGCTCTCATGTTTTTTGTAGCATCCCTGCTTTCTTTGGACGCCCGCGCTTTGCCGGTTGAACCCTGCGGTTTCCCATCTTTTGAAGTTGACCTTTGAATTTTTCGGAGCCGAGCGCCCATCCTTTGCGGGTTGCATCGGTAATAGCGGAGACCATATCCGCCGCAACACCCTGCTCCACCAGATTCTTGTATGCGGCCTCCCGGTCAAACGGCGTATTGCCGAGCGCCCAGTACAACGGATGGTCGGTGACCAGCGGTGCCGGACTGGCGCCGATATGGTGTCGGTAACTGGACCAGGGATAGTCTTCGGCGGATGGCGACACTCCGGAACGCACCGGATTCAGCTCTATATAAGCGCTGCAGGCCATGAAATAGCGTTCCGTGTCGATCACGGTCGCCTTATAGCGCCCCTGCCAGAGCGTGCCGGCGCGTCCGTATTTCTGGTTGAAGTACGGTACGTAATGACGTCCGATCCACTGCATCATCCGTCCGAGTCCGACGTCGTCGGACGGCGTTGCGAGCAGATGCAGATGGTCGGGCATCAGTACATACGCATGGATGGCGATCCTGAACTGTTTCGCCGCCTCGCGCAGCCAGGTCAAAAAGGCAACATGGTCGTCGGCGTCGCGAAATACCGGTTGCAGGTCGATTCCGTGCTGGATGACATGATGGGGCTGGTTGGGAACGACGAGACGCGGCAATCTGGCCATGGCGCGTAATACAGTGGGAAGGTGGCGGCGATTTTACTCCGTCCCTCTTTCTTTTCGCTGCTTTTCATGAAGCTCGGCGGGTCCATGATGGTTCGATACGACGGCGGTTTTCCATTGCAAGGACGATCAGCGCACGCAGGTCGTTCAAGGGCGCGACGTCCTCGGAATCGATTTTTGCGGGAGCAAGGCTCAAATCCCAGTCGCCATAGAACAACCCGACCGGCTGCCGATTGACCGTCAGTGGCAGAATCATGAAGCTGCGGGCGGTGGGAAACGCCTCTTTCCACCAGCGCGGCACCTTGCTGAGGAAGGCCGGGTCCTGTGCATGTTCAGCGAATATCATTTTGTCGCTGCCCAGCGCCGCATGGAACACATCCGGCTGATAGGCATCGTGGAACACCAGGCGCGGCAGCAATTCCTGCATGCCTTCGCCGAACCCCATGCGCGCGGCATATTGGGATTTTTCCTGGTTTCGCAAAAAAGCGATGGTGCGGCTGAATCCGAATCCCTGGTAGATCGCTTCCAGCGCCATCGTGATCAGCTGTCCGGTGCTGGCGCTTTTCGCGGCGTCACGCATATCGGCGACGCCGCGCGCCAGGAGGAGAGCCGAATTCCGCGGTTTGCCGGCAGGCTTCGGCGGCTGGACCTCGGCGGCGATCTCGGCGTGCCGGCCGGGGCGCAATACCTCCAGATTGTCTTCTGCGGCAATGCTTTGTGCTTCGCCTACGGCAGCCAGGAGCCGCGCCGGCTCAAGTCCGAGCATTTCCGCATATTCCCCGGCCAGCGACGCGATTCGCGCGTCGCCATCCTCGGGATTTTCGGCCAGCGCTTTCGCGCAATGCGATGACAGGGTCGAGATCGCGGCCAGCCAGTCTCCGTTGTCCAGGGGGTCCGATACCGATTTCGGCGGCAGATCGGTCAGCGTATTCGCCAGGCGCTTTGGCAGTCCCCACTGCTGGGCCACCAGCCGCCCTATATCGATGAGATCGATCCCGAGGATCTCGTATGCTGCGGCTTCTTCATCGATACCGTCGCGCGCGCACCGCTCCTGGATCTTCTGCCAGCGGTCAGGCATGTAGAACGTCACCATCATCCGCCCGAGCGGATGAAGCATCGAGCATACGACCGCTTCTTCCACATCTTTCGCGCTGGCCGAGGCTGCCACCTGACGCGCGATATGGCCGGCGAACAGCGCGGTTTCCATTTCCTTGCGCGCGCTGGCCGAATCGCTGGACACGCCCGCGAGGCCGTCGATCAGCTTCAATCCCAGCGCAAGATGGCCGATGGTCTCGGTCCCGAGCACGATGATTGCCTTGGAAATGGTACTGATGCCTTGCCCGAATACCGAATACATGGCGCTATTGGCCAGCCGCAGCACTTTCTGGGTAAGCGCCGGGTCGTGCAGCACGGTCTGGGTCATGCTGAATTCACGGTCGGAATCGTCGTGCATCGCCTTGACGATCGAGCTGACCGCCTTCGAAAAACAGGGCAGATCGCCGCGTTCCCGGACGCGGGTCCACAGCAAATCCATTGTCTTTTTCGAAAGCGTGTGGTCGGACGTAAGCGAAGTCATGCACCGGTAACGGCGCCGGCTCCCGAAACTTGAATGCCCCTCACCGATTCCGCCTTGAGCAGCTCGATCGCATGCGCCGGCAAGAGAGGCCGGCCGGTCAGGTAACCCTGAATGAGGCCGCATCCATTATTGGCAAGGAACTCGAACTGATCCTCGCGTTCCACGCCTTCGGCGACGGTACTCAGACCGAGGTG
Source organism: Noviherbaspirillum sp. (assembly GCA_028292785.1). Next base: position 2,559 of record JAQGLQ010000267.1, read on the forward strand.
CGACGCCAAGCTGACGATCACATTGCAGATTGCGGCATCCTTGACCGATCCCGGCAGGTCGCGGATGAAAGCGCGGTCGATCTTCAGGGTGGCGATCGGGAAGCGCTTCAGATACGCAAGCGAAGAATAACCGGTACCGAAGTCGTCGATCGCAATGCGGACTCCGCGCGCGGTCAGCTCGTTCAGCAACGCTTCGGCGTGTTCCGGATCGGACATCAGAATGCCTTCGGTGATCTCGAGCAGCAGTTGATGCGCCTTCAATCCCGACAACCGGATAGCGTCGTCAATATCCTTGACAAACTGATCATTGCGGAACTGGCGCGGGCTGACATTGACCGATACGTACAGCTCGTGTCCGCCGACTTCCTCGAAACGCCGGATCTGCACGCAGGCGGATTTGAGCGCCCACGCACCAAGCAGGTTGATCAGGCCGTTGTTTTCGGCCATCGGGATGAACTGGGCCGGCGGCACCAGCCCCTGGCCTGGCCGAGCCCAACGCATCAGGGCTTCGAAACCCATGATCCGGCGCGTCCGCGTGTCGACGATCGGCTGGTACTGCAACAGGAATTCGCCGTCGCGCACCGCCTGAAACATCGCCGCTTCCATCGACACGTCATGTTCCGGCCGGGTGAATTTCTCATGGCTGTAGATCACGCAGCGCGCCTTGCCGGTTTCCTTCGCGCGGTACATCGCGGTGTCCGCATAGGCCAGCAGCTTGACTTCACTGTCGCCATGCTCGGGATAGACCGCGACGCCGATGGACGTGCCGACATAGAGGGCATGCCCCTGTATCTCGAAGGGCATCTGCATGACCGAAATCATGCGCCGCGCCACGTTCTGGATCTCGTTTTCCGTCACGGCGCCGCTCAGCACGGCGACAAATTCATCGCCGCCGACGCGCGCCAGGGTATCCGCTTCCCTCAGCGTGTCCGACAGGCGCATCGCCGCGACCCGCAGCAATGCATCGCCCACCGCATGTCCCAGCGCATCGTTGACCTTTTTGAAACCGTCGAGATCGAGCACCGCCACCGAGAAGCCCTTTCCGGTGCGACGCGCCTGCGCCATCGCCATGCGAATCCGGTCGGACAGCAGGGAGCGGTTGGGCAGCGACGTGAGCACGTCGTGCGTGGCCATGTGCAGCAGGCGCTCTTCAGTCGCGTGCTGGTTCGAAATGTCGCGGCCAACCGCGAGCAGTTCCAGGCGGTCCGGCTCCGATGGGAACGCCGTAAACTGGAGCTCGATCCAGAGCGCGGTTGCAAGCGCTATTATCCGGACATGGACGCGCCGCGGCTGCCGCGAGGTCATCGCCTGCGATATCGCGGCATCGATGACAGCATGATCTTCTTCCAGGATGAGCGCGTTCAAAGGCTGGCCCGGCAGCCCGGCTCCGAAGCGGATTAGTTCTTCCGCGCGCTTGCTCGCGTAAAGAATCTTGCCTTCCGCGTTGAGCCGGAACACCATGTCGCCGGCTGCTTCCATGAGACTGCACAGTTGGGCTTCAACCGTGCTGACGTGACGGTTGGTAGGTATGGAATGCATGGCCGGTTGTGCGAATCAATAGAGTGATCAGGTACCGAAAGTAGCAGAAGGACACTTGCCGCGGAGAGCGCAGAGGAAATTTTCTTTGCACAATACTAGCAAATTAACAGATATCCCATGGAAATCCGACTTGTCAGCCGATGAATTGTTGCTATGTTGCGCAATAAGTCGAACAAAGTTAATTAATACCTGCAATAACCATCCACGTAAAAAAGCCGCGCAAGATCCTTGCGCGGCTTTTCGCGTCGCCGCCCGGGGCGCCGATGATGGAGAAGAAGCTTATGCCGCCAGCGACTTCTGCACTTTTTCAGGCAGCAGCGGAAGGCTGCGCAGGCGCTTGCCGGTCAGCGTTGCCACTGCGTTGGCAATCGCCGGGGCGACTGGCGGCAGGCCGGCCTCGCCGATGCCGCCAGGCGGATTGTCGGTCTGCATGACCTTCACGCTCACTTGCGGCGCTTCATTCATGCGCAGCACCGGATAATCGTGGAAGTTCGATTGTTGCGGCACGCCATCCTTGAAGACAACCTGCTCTTTCAACGCGGCCGAGATGCCCATGATGATGCCGCCTTCGACCTGGGTCTCGACGTTCTTCGGCAATACCGCGACGCCCGGATCGACGGCCGCCCACACATTGTGGACCTTGATCTCTCCGGTCTTCTTGTCGAGCGAGACTTCCACCACCTGGGCCATGTGCGTCTCCCACATATCGGAATACGCTACGCCGAGCGCGCGGCCGGCCGGGCGCTTGCGGCCCCAGTTCGACATTTTGGCGACTTCGCGCAGGACCGCTTGCGCGCGCGGCTGCTTGGCCAGCAGTTGAAGACGGAACTGGATCGGATCCTGTTTGCGCAAGGCCGCCACTTCATCCACCATGGTTTCGACCGCGAACTTGGTATAGCCGCCGCCCACGCCGCGCCAGAAGCCGACATCGACCGCGCGCTCCTGGCGCACGAATTCGATCAGCAGGTCCTTGACGTCGTAGGCCAACTCGGCGCCTTCATGAAAAGGCGAATCCTTGCCTCCGGCCGCCTTGAACGCGGCGGGCGACGCGCGCGCGTAGATCGATTCGCCGGACAAGCGATGATGCCAGCCGACGATATTGTTTTTCGCATCCAGGCCGATCTCGATATGCTGCGCGACCAGCGGACGGAACTTGTCGTTGCGCACGTCGTCCTCGCGGGTCCAGGTGACCTTGACCGGCTTACCGTCCGCCTGCTTGGCGACCAGGACCGCGTCGAGCGTGAAATCGACATCGAAGCGGCGGCCGAGACCCCCGCCCAGCAGCGTGGTATTGACCTTGATGTTTTCAGGCGGCATCTTCAACACCGCGGCCATCACGCCAACGGCGACCGAAGGGCTCTGGTTCGGCGACCAGACTTCGACCTTGTCACCGGTCCACTTCGCTGTCGCGTTCATCGGCTCCATGGTCATGTGAGCAGTGTGCTCTGACTGGAAATCGGCTTTCAGCACGCGTGCCGCGCCCTTGATGTTTTGCGCGCCGCTGCCATGCTTTTCCACCGTCACGCCGGCCTTGGCCGGATCGAGATCGCTGACCGCCGCCAGATAATCCTTCATCGCCGTATCGGATGAATAGGCTTTGGCCGGCGATGCGCCCTCCCAGTTGACCTTGAGCGCATCCCTGGCCTGGCGCGCCGCCCAGGTGTTCTGCGCCAGCACGGCGATGCCATAAGGCAGCGTGACGGTCTTGATGAAGCCCGGGACCGCCTTGGCGGCCGAATCGTCGACCGATAGCGGCTTGTCCTTCTGCACCGGCGGACGCAGGATGGCAGCGTGGATCATGCCATCCAGTTTGACGTCGATGCCATACTCGGCCTTGCCCCGGGTCTTATCGGCGAGATCGACGCGCGCGACGCCCTTGCCGAGGTAACGGCAATCCTTGAGCGGCTTGAGCATGGCCGGCGTGATCTCGGGCAGATTGTCCGGCACTTTCGCGAACGTCGCGATTTCGCCGTAGTCCATGCTGCGTCCGGAAGCCGCATGCTTGACGACGCCCAGCTCCGTAGTCAGTTCGCTCGCGGGCACATTCCATTTTTCCGCTGCCGCGATGAGCAGGATCTGCCGCGCCTGGGCGCCGGCCAGCCGCAAGGTCTGGTAATAGCCGCGCGTCGTGCGCGAAGCGCCGGTCGCCATGGCGCCGCCGAACAGCTTGTTGCCGTATGCCTTGGCATTGGATTCGGACTGCACCACGCGGACCTTTGCCCAGTCGGCATCGAGATCTTCAGCCACGCACAGGGGCTGGGCGGTCATCGTGCCCTGGCCCATTTCGGAAGCCGGCGAAACGATGGTGACGATGCCGTCGGCGCCGATCGTGATCCACTGGTTTGGCGTGAGCCGGGCGTTCTGTGCGATGGCCTGGCCGGCCTTGGTCAGGGCAGGCATGCCGAAAGCAACGCCGATGGCGACACCTCCCGAACCGAGCAGGAAATGGCGGCGTGACAGTTTGAGGCTGGTAACTTGCTTGCTCATGAATCACGCCTCCTTCTTGGTCTTGTTCGTGTCGGCCGCGCGCTCGATCGCGCATACGATCTGGCTATAGGTGCCGCAGCGGCAGATGTTGCCGCTCATCGCCTCGACGATTTCCTTGCGGTTGGGCTTGGCATTGGTCTTGAGCAAGGCGGCGGCGGACATGATCTGGCCGGACTGGCAATATCCGCACTGGGGAACGCCTTCGGCGACCCATGCTTTCTGCAACGGGTGATCGCCGTTCGGCGACAGACCTTCGATGGTCGTGATGGACTTGCCCTCGAGCGAAGCGGCCGGCGTGACGCAGGAACGCGTCGCCACGCCGTCGACATGAACCGTGCAGGCGCCGCACATTGCCATGCCGCAGCCGAATTTTGTCCCGGTCATGCCTAGCGTGTCGCGCAGTACCCACAACAGCGGCATGTCAGGCGTTGCATCGACTTCCAGATTTTTTCCATTGATGTTTAACTGCATGTTGGTTCCCGAATTGAGTATTTTTGTATTGCCACACTGCACAATATCATATTGATGCATTTGGAATCCACACTGGTGCAGGCAGGAAAAAACGGTGAAATCGCTTTATTTTTTTGGTGCGGCAATATTGGAACCGACTATCTGGCGTTCTGCTGACGAGCGTATTCGCTGCGTTTCATGACGAGGTATTCCTGGCGGTCGATTTCATGAAGCTGGCGCGGAAAGCGTTCGGTCGATGTGAACCAGTTGTTCAGGCGTTTCTCGAACTGCTCGGGGGCAGGAGAGGACAATGCGCCGAGATAGGCATCGATCGCAAGGTAATAGCGCATGGTGTTGCGCTCCACCACGCCGCGCACTCCGCCAATATGGTCGGACCGTCCGCTGGGCGCTCTGGTGAAGCCGACCTTGTCGCGTCCTACGGTGGCCAGGTAGCCTTGCATCGCGATGCGGGCCGCGAGATTATAGGAATAGGAATAAGTGAGGTGGAGAAAGCTCTTGCCTTCTCGCAGCGGTACGGCTTCGAGCCGGATGCGGTAGTCGCTGGTGCCCATGGGTCCATTGTTGGCACCGAGCCGAATATCGAAGTAATCCGGCTTCAGAGCTGCGACGCTGTAACCGAATTCGACTTGATACGCGTCATTCAGCGGCTGATCATGCTTTTTGCCGACCGCGACCGAGAGTCCGGGGCCGTTCCTGCCGTTATGGGGCCGGCAATACTTGGTATTCAAATGAAGGATTAGCACTTCGCACCATTGGGCCGGTTCCTTGAGAGCCGCACTGACGTTGGCGAACGGATGATCGACGACCGCATAGATGTCGCCTTCAAGTTGCTTCGACGATTCGATGGATTCGAGATGAAGCGGCCGCTTGAACTGATTATCGGCAAGCCGGGCTTCCAGTTCGGCATATTTCGCGCGCAGCGCAGCGGCACCGGCATCGTCCGCGGCGCCGGCCGCAGCCGACACCAGGGCGGCATCGACGCACACGATGCACGCCAACAGAAGCCGCAGCATCCGGTGCCGCGGGTTCGCCAGGAATCGGTTGCGCATTTGGAGTCCCCTTGATGGTTAACAACACTTATCTTAGAGCGATTCGCGGGCGTTGGTTTCCCGGCCGCCGGCCGATCGCGGCCGAACCGGAGCCGCACGCGAATGTGCTATAACCGTCCGCGTCCCGGCCCATCGGATCGTCGACATCACCACGCTAACGACAACGCGACAGACATCATGAAATTAGCGCCGTTCATCATCGCGAATCTCGACCAGATCATCATCGAGCGGGATGTGCTTGCGGCACAAACCCATGCT
>JAQGLQ010000318.1 GCA_028292785.1 Noviherbaspirillum sp.
GTGTTCAGCCGCGATCATGTTGGCGATCTCGCATGCTTCTTCCATGTCGCGCACCTTCACCAGTGCGCCGCGGTCGGTCAGCGAGGTGCGGATCACATCCTTGCGCGGCATCGTGTCGAGCAGTCCGGCGATGCTGCTTTCCACCCTGGCGATATAGTCCGCATCGGGACAGACCAGAATGGCTTGGGCGAGCTCGTCATGCTCGGCCTGCGAGAACAGATCCATCGCGATCCAGTCGGGATCGGTGCTGCCGTCGCACAGCACGAGAATTTCGGACGGACCCGCGATCATGTCGATGCCGACGATGCCGAACACGCGGCGCTTGGCCGCGGCCACGTAGGCGTTGCCGGGGCCGACGATCTTGTCGACTTGCGGGATGGTGGCGGTGCCGTAGGCCAACGCGCCGACGGCTTGCGCGCCGCCGATGGTGAACACGCGGTCGACGCCGGCGATTGCGGCAGCCGCGAGCACAAGTTCGTTCTTCACGCCGCCCGGGGTCGGCACCACCATGATGATTTCCTGCACTCCGGCCACTTTCGCCGGGATGGCGTTCATCAGCACCGATGATGGATAGGCCGCCTTGCCGCCCGGGACATAGATGCCGACACGATCGAGCGGGGTCACTTTCTGTCCGAGTATGGTGCCGTCGGCTTCGGTATAACGGAAACCGTCGGACCCGCATTCCTTTCTTTGCCGCTCATGGTATGAGCGCACGCGGTCGGCGGCCGTTTGCAGGGCGGCGCGGCGCGCGGCCGGCAGGCTGTCCAGGGCTGCGCGCAGTTCGGCGCGGCCGATTTCCAGCTCGGCGACGCTGCCGGCATCGACGCGGTCGAACTGGGCGGTGTACTGCAGGACCGCGGCGTCGCCGCGCGCCTTCACTTCGGCCAGGATGCGCGCCGCGGCCTGGTCGATGGCCTCGTCCTCGCCTGCCTCGAAGGCCAGCACGGATTGCAATTGCAACGCAAAATCGGGAGCGCCTGAATCAAGTTTTCGGATCTGGATGGACATGATGAATTAATTGGCCTGCGAGGCTTTGTCGATGGCTTCGAGAATTGGCTGCAGCCGTTCCCGCTTGAGTTTCAGCGCCGCCTGGTTGACCACCAGGCGCGAGGAAATGTCCATGATGTGCTCGACTTCCTGCAGCTGGTTCGCCCGCAGCGTGCTGCCGGTGCTGACCAGGTCGACGATCGCATCCGACAGGCCGACCAGCGGCCCCAGTTCCATCGAGCCGTACAGTTTGATGAGGTCGACGTGCACGCCCTTGGCCGCGAAATGCTGGCGCGCGGTCTCCACGTATTTAGTGGCGACACGCAGGCGCGCGCCCTGGCGCACCGCGCTGGCGTAATCGAAACCGACCGGCACCGCGACCGACATGCGGCAGCGGGCGATATTGAGGTCGATCGGCTGGTACAAGCCTTCACCGCCATGCTCGAGCAAAACGTCCTTCCCGGCCACGCCGAGATCGGCCGCGCCATACTGGACGTAGGTCGGCACGTCGGATGCGCGGACGATGACGACACGCACATCCGGGTCATTGGTCGCCAGGATCAGCTTGCGCGAGGTTGCCGGGTCCTCGGCGACGATAATGCCGGCCGCCTTCAATAGCGGCAACGTCTCTTCGAAAATGCGGCCTTTCGACAGCGCGAGCGTCAATTGCTGGGTCATCATTTCACTCGCACGATATTGGCGCCGACCGCCGACAGCTTGACTTCCATCCGGTCGTAGCCGCGGTCGAGATGATAGATGCGGTCGACCAGCGTCTCGCCTTGCGCGGCCAGTGCTGCGATGACGAGCGATGCGGAAGCGCGCAGATCGGTCGCCATCACCGGAGCGCCGATCAGTTTATCGACGCCCTGAACGATCGCGGTGTGGCCATCGATATCGATCCGCGCACCCAGCCGGTTCAGTTCCTGCACATGCATGAAGCGGTTTTCAAAGATGGTTTCGGTCACGCGGCTGCCGCCATCGGCGATGCAGTTGAGCGCCATGAACTGTGCCTGCATATCGGTGGGGAAGCCGGGATATTCGGTGGTGCGGAAGCTGACCGCTTTCGGCCGCGCGGCCATCTGGACGCGGATCCAGTCCGGACCCGAGGTCAGGATCACGCCGGCCTCGCGCAACTTGTCGAGCGCGACATCGAGTATGTCGCTGCGCGTGTTCAGGAGCGTCACGTCGCCGCCGGCGGCCGCCACCGCGCACAGGAAGGTGCCGGTCTCGATACGATCGGCGATGACGCTGTGCGACGCGCCATGCAGCCTGTCCACTCCCTGCACCACGATGCGGTCGGTGCCGATGCCGTCGATCTTCGCGCCCATCGCGACGAGCAGTTTGGCGAGATCGGTGACTTCCGGCTCGCGCGCCGCATTTTCCAGTACGGTTTCGCCTTCGGCCAGCGCGGCCGCCATCAGCAGGTTCTCGGTGCCCGTCACGGTGATCATGTCGGTCACGATGCGGGTGCCTTTCAGGCGTTTGGCCCTGGCGTGGATGTAGCCCGCCTCGATCGAGATTTCCGCGCCCATCGCCTGCAAACCCTTGATGTGCTGATCCACCGGACGCGAACCGATCGCACAGCCGCCCGGCAATGAAACCCTGGCTTCGCCGAAACGCGCGACGAGCGGCCCGAGCACCAGAATCGAAGCGCGCATGGTTTTCACCATTTCGTAGGGAGCTTCGAGTTTTTCGATGGCGCCGCCATCGAGGATGAGGGTATCGTTGTCCTGCTCGGTCCGCATGCCCATCGAGTGCAGCAGCTTGAGCATGGTCGCGACATCCTGCAGGCGGGGAACGTTCCCCAGCTTCAGCACATCGGAAGTCAGCAGACCGGCGCACAGGATCGGCAATGCGGCGTTCTTGGCGCCGGCAATCGTGATTTCGCCAGAAAGGCGGTTGCCGCCGGTTATGAGCAGTTTGTCCATTATTTCTGGAATTCTTCCGGTGTGAAGGTCTTCATCGACAGCGCATGGATTTCTTCCCGCATGCGGTCGCCGAGCGCGGCATAGACGAGCTGATGTCGCTGGATCGGGCGCTTGCCGGCGAAAGCCGGCGATACGATGACGGCATTGAAATGCTGGCCGTCGCCTTCGACCTCGAGGTGGGTGCAGTCGAGGCCGGCGGCGATATAGCTTTTGACGAGTTCAGGAGTGGGCAGCATGACGAATTGGATTCCATAAAAGTGTACGGGGTTTGCCCCCGGGCGCTTCCGCCATCAGTGACGCAGTTTGTAGCCACGCTTTAACAGCTGGATGGCGATCGTGGCCAGTAGCACGAAGAATACGGAAACGATGGAAAAGCTGATCAACGGGCTGACATCGGACTTGCCGAAGAATCCGAAGCGGAAGCCGTCAATCATATAAAAAAACGGGTTGAAGCGCGACACTCCTTGCCAGAAAGGCGGCAGCGAGTGGATCGAGTAAAACACCCCGGACAGGAAGGTCGCCGGCATGATCAGGAAATTCTGGAACGCGGCCAGCTGATCGAACTTCTCGGCCCAGATGCCGGCGATCAGGCCCATGGTGCCGAGCATGCCGGCGCCCAGCAGCGCGAAGATCACGATCCACCACGGCGCGACGAACGTGAGCTTGGTGAACCATGCCGTGATGATCAATACCCCGGCGCCGACCGCCAGGCCGCGCGCGATCGAAGCGATGACATAGGCGCTATACACTTCCCAATGCGACAGCGGCGGCAACAGCACGAACACCAGGTTGCCGGTGATCTTGGACTGGATCAGCGAGGACGAGCTGTTGGCGAACGCATTCTGCAGCACGCTCATCATGACCAGGCCGGGAACCAGGAAGGCGGTGTAGCGGACATCCGGATAGACCTGCACATGGTCTTCCAGCACATGGCCGAAGATCAGCAGATAAAGCATCGCGGTCAGGATAGGCGCGCTGATGGTCTGCGTGGCGACTTTCCAAAATCGCAGCACTTCCTTGTACAAGAGGGTCTGGAAACCAATCATTTTTCACCTTCCATGATTTGGATGAACACATCTTCCAGATCGGCTTGTTGTAGTTGCATGTCTTCGATGACCGCCCCGGCTTCGCGCAGTCTCGCGAGTATCGGCTCGACATCATCGTAGTGATCGATGCGCAGCGTGTACTTACGGCCCGCGACCAGTTCGTCCGGATGCGATACCAGCGGCTTGAGCGCATCGGGCAGGCCTTCGCGGGCCAGCCGTACCACCAGCTGGGAATTGGAAATGCGCTTGATGAGGTTCGAGGTCGAATCGAGCGCCACCACCCTGCCCGCCTTGAGCATCGCGATGCGATTGCAGAGCGCTTCGGCTTCTTCCAGGTAGTGCGTGGTGAGCACGATGGTATGGCCTTCGCGGTTCAGACGCGTGATGAATTTCCATAACGTCTGGCGCAGTTCCACGTCGACGCCGGCGGTAGGCTCGTCGAGCACGATCACCGGCGGCTTGTGGACCAGGGCCTGGGCCACGAGGACGCGGCGCTTCATGCCGCCCGACAGCGAACGCATGTTGGCATCGGCCTTGCCGGTCAGATCGAGATGGTGCATGACCTCGTCGATCCATTTGTCGTTGTTCTTCAGCCCGAAGTAGCCCGACTGCAGGCGCAACGTCTCGCGCACGGTGAAGAACGGATCGAACACCAGTTCCTGCGGTACCACGCCCACATGCCTGCGCGCCTCGCGGTAATCGTTCACCACATCATGACCGTGGATCGCGACGGAGCCTGAGTCGGCGCGGTTGAGGCCGGCGACGATGGAAATCAACGTCGTCTTGCCGGCGCCGTTCGGGCCGAGCAGGCCGAAGAACTCACCCTGTTCGATGGATAGCGACACGCCGGCAAGCGCTTGCAGCGACTTGTACCGTTTTGCAACATTGACGATTTCGAGAGCAGCCATGCTGGCTTGATAACTTTATGAGGAGTGGTTCGCCGGCCAGGCAATTTTCTTTGCTGGCCGTGGGGCGAAACCTTTGATTATATTGGATTTCCGGCCCGAAAGCCGAATGAAAGAGGCGTCTTGCCGGCGTCCCGGGTCAGGACTCCGGGTATTTGACGGTCACTGATGCGCCGGAGCCGCCTGATGTCGGGCGGGTTCGGCGAGGTGCAGGAGTTCGGTGACGCCATAAAGCTTGGCAAGAGCCTGGAGATTGGCGGGCGCAGCAAGATAGTCGAGCTGCTTGCCGAACTGCTGCGATGCACGCCGCCAGGCCAGCAGCGTGGCGACAGCGGCCGAATCGACCACTGTCACTCCGGACAGATCGAACTGCGTTTCGCCCGAGCGAATCGCATTCAAACCGGATTCATGGACGCTTTTGGCGTTATTGACGGTAAGAGTGGGGCCGGGACGAAACATGGTCGGATTACGAGGCTTTCGCGTTCTTGGCAGCGCTTGCGGCAAGACGCTTGTTCCTGTCAGCCAGAGTCTTGATCAAGCCATCAATGCCGCCCTTGCTGATTTCGGTCGCGAAATTGCCCTTATAGGTTTCGACCAGCCATGCACCAAGCACATTGACGTCATAGATCTTCCAGTCGTTGCCGGTCTTCACGAGACGGTAGTTCAGCTGGATCGGATCGCCACCCCGCGGCTGCACCACTTGGGAGCGCACTTCGACATCGGTGTCGGCAGGCTCGGCGCGCATCGGCCTGAATTCCAGCTTTTGATCCCTGATCTGGGAAATCGCGCCCGAATAGGTATACACCAGCAGCGTGCGGAACTCCTCGGTCAGGCGTTTCTGCTGCTCCGGCGACGCGTCGCGCCAGTAGCGACCCGCCGCGAGTGCGGTCATGCGCTGGAAATCGACGTACGGGATGATCTTGGCTTCGACCAGATCCAGGACGCGTTTCTGGTTTCCGCCCTGGATTTCCTTATCGCTTCTGGCTGAATCCAGGACTTCCTGGCTGATGCGCTTGATCAGCGCGTCAGGCGTTTCCTGCGCGGAAGCGATGGGTGCAAACGCCAGGGCGCCAAAAGTAAAACCGATTACGGCAAAAAAATTTTTCAAGTTCTTCATAGTCTTCCAAACTGAATGGCAGGGATCACGATTGATCCCCGCATATTACCAACTGCTGAACATCGACTCCGGATGACAACATTGGTGTAAATGGTTGTAACGCGAACTTTCTGCGCCAATGCCTTGCTATTTTTCAACGGGGTTTGCAGGCGCATCGGAAGTGGCGGGGACTGTTGCTTTTTGTTCCATTTCGACAGCCGCTTTAGTGCCTGGTTCCGCACCGCCCGCTGCAGGGCCGGGGGATGCCTGTGGCACCGGCTTTTCCGAAGAGGATGATGCATCGGCGCCAGGCGTCGGAAATGATACGTCATCCGCGTCATACGAGGATTTTGCCGACGTTTCGCCGTCACGCACTTTACTTTCCCTGCGCTGAAGATACGCATCGCGGACGAAAACATATCGATCGAGTGCCGCTTCCTCGAGCAGGTTGGAGGCATCGAGCACGGCGGCGCGCTGGTCGACGACACGCAGGCCGTAGCCAAAATTCCTGGCACCGATAGGACGCGCGTAATCCCAGGGATCGCCATTGATATCCACCGGGGTAGCCAAGGTGTCGCGCAGGGTCGACGGACCGAGCAGCGGCATCACGACGTAGGGACCGGATGCGACACCCCATTTGCCCAGGGTCTGGCCGAAATCTTCCTTGTGCTTGACCAGCCCCGCCTCTGATCCGATATCGAGCAAGCCGCCGAAACCGAGCGTGCTGTTGATGGCTACCCGCATGACATCCGACATGCCGTCGGCCACCTTGCCTTGCAGGAGATTATTCACGGCAGTCCAGACGTCGCCAAGATTGCCGAAAAAGTTGCTGACGCCTGCCTGCACGAACGACGGCAGAGTCGAATAGGCTTCCGCAGCCGGCTTCAACGCGGCCTTATCGACCGTATCATTGAAGCTGAACATCGCCCGGTTGAATTTTTCGAGGGGATCCTTTGAATCCGTCGTTGCACAGCCAGCAAGCGCGAGCGCGATGGCAACCATGCCGATCCGCGAGGCAGAGCTCATTTAGTACTATCCTTTCCTTCGGCCGCTTTACTATAGAGGAACTGACTGATCAGATTCTCCAGCACAATGGCCGATTGTGTCATTCTGATGTTATCGCCGGCGACGAGATTGTTGGTGTCGCCGCCCGGCTCAAGCCCGATGTATTGTTCTCCCAACAGTCCCGCCGTCAGAATCTTTGCGGAGCTGTCCTTCGGGAACTTGAAACTGCTTTGCAGGTTTAACGTCACGATGGCCTGAAAGCTTTTGTCGTCGAAGTTGATATCGCCGACGCGGCCGACGACCACACCGGCGCTCTTGACCGGCGCGCGCGGCTTCAGCCCGCCGATATTGTCGAATTTTGTGGTCACCGCATAGGTCTGTTCAAACGAAAGCGAACTCATGTTCCCTGCTTTCATGGCCAGGAAAAACAGCGCGGCGGCGCCCAGCAATACAAACAGTCCCACCCATAAATCCAATGATTTTCGCTGCATAGCCATGAATCCTAAAGGGAAAAGAAAAGCCGCATTCCGGCCTTGATAAAAATAACAAAACTCGCGATCGCCCTCGCCGCTTCAGCGGACGGCGGCGCCGCCGGCTAGTTGAACATGAGGGCCGTGAGCAGAAAGTCCAGCCATAGCACGGTAAGTGATGCGGTGACGACCGTGCGCGTCGTTGCGCGCGCCACACCAGATCGGAAGAGC
>JAQGLQ010000369.1 GCA_028292785.1 Noviherbaspirillum sp.
CAAACGGAGTTTTATCTCCATGGCAAAACATATTCTTCTGCTTCATGGGCCCAATCTTAATCTTCTAGGCACGCGCGAACCTGAGGTCTATGGCCGAACAACCTTGGCAGATATCGAACAAGCGGCAATCCAGCAAGCGTCCGCGGCAAAGGTCAAATTAAGCAGTTTTCAAAGTAACCATGAAGGGGCTCTGATCGACCGGATTCATCTCGCCAGAAATGAGTCCGTCGATGCAATCATTATCAACCCGGGCGGACTCACGCATACCAGCATTGCTTTGCGGGATGCACTGGCCGGCGTCGCCATTCCGTTCATTGAAGTGCATATTTCGAACGTTTATCAGCGTGAAGCGTTCAGGCATCATTCCTATTTATCCGGTATCGCCCGGGGCGTCATATGCGGGCTTGGGGTCGATGGATACCGGGTTGCTATTGACCATGCCCTGAAAAACCTCTAAATCTCTTTAAATAGCCACAAGCCACTTATAATTGCGGCGATTATCAGTCACCACAAAGTAAAAAAATACATCGAGGAATTCTAATGGATCTACGAAAATTAAAAACGTTGATTGATCTGGTCGCCGAGTCGGACATTGCCGAACTGGAAGTAACAGAAGGCGAGAGCAAGGTGCGGATCGTCAAGTCGTCCGGTGTTCCGCAAAGCCAGCTCGTCATGATGCAACCGCAGGCTCAGCATGCGCCGGTTGCCGCGGCTCCGGCGGCCCCGGTTGCCGCAATTGCTGCGGAACCCGCGGGACACATCGTCAAGTCCCCCATGGTCGGCACCTTCTACCGCTCCTCCGCACCGGGCTCCCCACCATTTGTGGAAATCGGCTCCAGCGTCAAGGACGGCGACACCTTATGCATCATCGAAGCCATGAAGCTTCTCAACGAAATCGATGCCGACGCCACCGGCATCATCAAGCAAATCCTGGTTGAAAATGGACAGCCGGTCGAGTTCGGCCAGCCGCTATTCGTGATCGGTTGAGTGGTCCGTGCGCGCGGGATCGAGTAGTCGAAACCGGATCGCCGCGCTTCATCATCAACGTTGACCCTATTGCTTCATCGCTTACAACTGATCATCTATGTTCGAAAAAATTCTCATCGCCAATCGCGGCGAAATTGCCTTGCGCATCCAGCGCGCATGCCGCGAAATGGGTATTAAAACCGTTGTCGTCCATTCGGAAGCCGATCGTGAAGCAAAATACGTGAAGCTGGCCGATGAATCGGTTTGCATCGGCCCCGCGCCTTCCGCGCAAAGCTATCTGAATATGCCAGCCATCATCAGCGCGGCGGAAGTGACCGATGCCGAAGCGATTCATCCCGGTTACGGCTTCCTGTCCGAAAACGCCGATTTCGCAGAACGCGTGGAAAAATCCGGCTTCGTCTTCATTGGTCCTCGCCCCGAATCGATCCGCATGATGGGCGACAAAGTGTCGGCCAAGCACGCGATGATCAAGGCCGGCGTGCCTTGCGTGCCTGGTTCGGAGGGAGCGCTGCCGGACGACCCGAAAGAAATCATCCGTATTGCGCGCAAGGTTGGCTACCCGGTCATCATCAAGGCTGCCGGCGGCGGCGGTGGGCGCGGCATGCGTGTCGTGCACACCGAAGCGGCATTGCTGAATGCCGTAACGATGACCAGGACCGAGGCAGGAGCCGCATTCGGCAATCCGGAAGTCTATATGGAGAAATATCTGGAAAATCCGCGCCATGTGGAGATCCAGATTCTTGCCGACGAATTCAAGAATGCCGTATGGCTCGGCGAACGCGACTGTTCGATGCAGCGCCGCCATCAAAAGGTGATCGAAGAAGCTCCGGCGCCCGGAATTGCGCGCAAACTCATCGAGCGGATCGGCGATCGATGCGCGGAAGCCTGCCGCAAGATCGGCTATCGCGGTGCAGGCACCTTCGAGTTCCTGTACGAGAACGGAGAGTTCTATTTCATCGAAATGAACACGCGCATCCAGGTCGAGCATCCGGTCACGGAAATGATCACCGGCGTCGACCTCGTCCAGGAGCAGATCCGCGTGGCCGCAGGGGAAAAGCTTCGTTTCCGTCAGCGCGACATTGAGCTGACCGGTCACGCCATCGAATGCCGCATCAATGCCGAGGATCCGTTCAAGTTCACACCATCGCCAGGCAGGATCGTCTCGTGGCATCCACCGGGCGGTCCTGGCATACGGGTCGATTCGCATGCCTATGCCGGTTATTTCGTGCCGCCTACTTACGATTCGATGGTGGGCAAGGTGATTGCCTATGGCGCCAACAGGGACCAGGCAATTCGGCGCATGCAGATCGCCTTGTCGGAGATGGTCGTGGAAGGCATCCTCACCAATATCCCGCTGCATCGCGAACTGATGGTCGACGCACGCTTCATTGAAGGGGGCACCAACATTCATTATCTTGAACAGAAGCTCGCTGCGAAACCTGACTTGCCCAAGCAGGCAGCCAAATAGTCGGAGCGCATCATTCATGAGTTGGACCGAAATCGTCATTGAAGTTGCCCGTGAGCATGCGGAAACACTGTCGGATGCGTTGATGGATGCAGGCGCATTGTCGGTATCGGTGGAAGATGCCGATGAAGGCACCGAAGCCGAGCAACCGCTGTTCGGCGAACCTGGCATGGAGCCTGCGGAAGCGGCGTGGGAGCACAGCCGGGTGGTAGCACTCGCATCGGCGGAAGCAGACCATGCAGGAATCGTGGGTGCCGCAGCTGCGGCGATCGGCCTTCCCGCAGTTCCGCCTCACGCGCTGCGCGCGGTGGCAGATCAGGACTGGGTACGGCTGACGCAATCGCAGTTCGATCCGATTCATATCGGAAAGAATATCTGGGTGGTGCCTAGCTGGCACGACGCGCCGGACGCTGGCGGTCTCGTGCTGGAACTGGACCCGGGCCTGGCTTTCGGCACCGGCAGCCATCCGACCACCCGCTTATGCATGGAATGGCTGGAAGATCACCCCCCGCGGGGCGTCTCAGTCCTCGACTATGGCTGCGGTTCCGGCATTCTTGCCATGGTCGCCAGCAAGCTGGGCGCGGCGCGCGTGATCGGTGTCGATATCGATCCGCAAGCGATCGAGTCGGCACGCTATAACAGCGAACAAAATCGCTGCGAGATTGAATATTATCTGCCGGAAGCATTCAGCGATGCTTCGCATCCGCAAACATTCGCTATCGTGGTCGCAAACATCCTGTCGAACCCGCTGAAGTTGATGGCCCCGATGCTTTCGTCGCGGGTCGCTCCGGGCGGCTGCCTGGTGCTCTCCGGTGTCCTTGCGCGTCAAGCCGAGGAAGTCGCGGCCGCCTATGCGCCATTCATCAAGCTCGCGGTCTGGGCCGAAATCGACGGCTGGGTCGTGTTGTCCGGCCAATTACCAACCTGACATCCGCAATGGCACTAGCGACCCGATGCCCGCATTGCCACACGACTTTCCGGGTCGCGAACGATCAATTGAAATTGCGTGCCGGACTCGTACGGTGCGGCGCATGCAAAGAAGTTTTCAACGGCATTGAACACTTGCTGCCGCCTGAAGCGCCGGAGCAGTCTCCCGCGGCAGCGCAATCCATCGGCACCTTCCCCGTCCCGGATACCCCCTTGGAGCAGCCGGCCCGGGACCTCGTCGAGCCCGATGGGAAGACGCGCGACCTTGCATCATTTCTTTCCCCTCGGCCGTCACTGCAGCCCGATCTTCCCGGTCCAACCGAAACGAATCCGGAAGGCGCGCGAGCGTCCTCTCCTTCCGAGAATGCGGGCTTGGCGGGAACCGCCCCGGAGCACGATCCGATGCTGCGCATGACTCTGATGGACTTCAGGTATGCGGAAGACGATCCGGCTAGAAACAGCCAGCGCGCCGAGACGCCGAAAGCAGCGGACGGTCCCGATGCGCTGGATCAGGCAATGGACGCGTTGCAGCGAAAACCCTGGCGCGACGCCAGGAAGGCAGCGCACGGCGAGGCAGACCAGTCCGACGAAGCTTTTGATGAGGGCCTCGCAGACTCCGACGAACCGAGCTTCGTGAGACAAGGCCGCCGACGCGAACGCATGGGCCGCACGCTGCGCACGGCCATGATTGCAGGATCAGCGGTTCTGCTGGCTGGCCTGTTACTGCAAAGTGCCTATCTTTTTCGCGATACGATCGTCGCCCGGCTTCCGCAACTGAAGCCTGCGCTTGCAGGAATGTGCGCGATCGCTGGCTGCGAGCTCCGACTGCCTGCGCAGATCGATGCCGTATCGCTCGATTCGAGTGAGCTGCAAACCGTCGCATCGGACAAGAACGTCTTTGCGCTGAGTTTCCTGCTTCGCAATCGCAGCGACACGGCGCAGTCGTGGCCGAATATCGAACTCACATTGAATGACTCGAATGAAAAGCCGATTGCCCGGCGCGTGTTCGTCCCGCGTGATTATCTAGGCTCGCAACCGGAATCAGCCGGTTTGCCCGGCAAAACCGAACAGTCGTTCAAGATGCATTTCGAGCTTGCGGAGATCAAGGCGGCGGGATATCGCGTCTATCTGTTTTATCCATGATCGCCCTTCGACATCGCCTTTTACGCCTTTTATAGTTGAAGAAATAACCGGGCGGCGCGTCGGCGGTCAGCCTGCCGACGCGTCGCGACATCAGGATTTTCCACTTTATTCATTTGGTGCTCGTTCATGACATCTCTAATCTGCGGCTCGCTTGCTTACGATTCCATCATGTCCTTCGGAGGGCGTTTTTCCGAAGCGCTGCTCGCGGATCAACTCCACAAGATCAATGTCGCGTTTCTGGTGCCCGAGATGCGACGCGAGTTTGGCGGCTGCGCCGGCAATATCGCCTATAACCTGAAGCTGTTGGAGGGCGACCCTTTGATCATGGCGACGGTCGGTCAGGACGGTACGCCCTATCTCGATCGTCTCGACCAGCTGGCGATCTCGCGCCACTGCATACGGACCATCGAATCCGCGTATACGGCGCAGGCATTCATTACCACGGACACCGACAGCAACCAGATCACTGCCTTCCATCCGGGTGCGATGTCGATGTCCCACCAGAACAGCGTCGCCGATGCAGGTCCCGTGAAAATAGCGATCATTGCTCCTGATGGGCGCGAAGGCATGATCCAGCATGCGCAGGAATGCGTCGCGTCCGGCGTACCATTCATCTTCGATCCAGGCCAGGGCCTGCCGATGTTCAACGGGCCGGAGCTGGAGCACTTCATTGAACTTGCCACATACGTCGCGGTCAATGATTACGAAGCCGAATTATTGACGGAACGTACCGGCTTGACGCTGAAGGAGATCGCGCAACGCGTCTCCGCTCTGATCGTCACCCGTGGGGAATTGGGCGCCGAAATTCTGACAGGCGGCAAGCATATGGAGATCCCTTGCGTAGCCGCGGAACGGATAGTAGATCCAACCGGTTGCGGCGACGCGTTCCGTGCGGGAGTATTGTTCGGACTGACTAATGGGATGGATTGGGAAACCGCCGGCCGTCTGTCAAGCCTGCTTGGTGCGATCAAGATCGCGCATCAGGGGGCACAGAACCACGCGCCGACGCGCGCGGAAATCGAAGAACGATTCCTGCAGGCATTCGGCTACCGGCTATGAATCCAGCCGTCGCTGCTTGTCGCACAAACCGTCCTGGAGGATGAACATGCGAGCTATTTCCTGGATTGTCGCAGCGGCGATATCGACCGTATCGGTGGGTTGCGCAATGCAGAAGCCTGCTCAATCAACTGCATCATCCACTCAAGGCATCACGCTGGTACGGGCAGGACAGATCACGAACATTCGAGATATTGCCATCAGCGGCGGACACTCGGGCGGCGGGGTCGGCTCCTTTGTAGGCGGCGTACTCGGTGCGATAGCGGGCAGCACCATCGGCGACGGCTATGGTCGGGCCGCGGCTACCATCGGTGGCACCGTCGCGGGCAGCGTCGCGGGACAACAGGCGGCCAGATCAGCGGCCACGACGAAAGCCGCCGAGATCGACGTCCGCTTTACCGAGGGGGATGTCCGAATCTATCGAGTGGATGCCGCTGAAAAATTCCGGGTCGGCGACATGGTGACAGTAACGACCAGTAATGGTGTCGTCAGTATTTCGCACTAAGTCCCTGTTTTCCCTGCGGCGTCTTCTGCGGTCATGCATCCAGTCGATTTCTTCGCGCAGGATCCGAGCAGAATTCGCCTGACCGTCTCAGGCGCCATGCTTGGCGCTGAAATCTCCACTGTTTTAACTCTATGGGTCAATCCGCGCGAGATGGTCAGCCCGCTTTTCGGCACGTCCAACATGATTGAGAGATAGCGGAGCATTGCATCGTTCGCCTTGCCCTCGACCGGCTGGGCCTGGAGCCGTATCTTGACCACCTCGTCGAGGACGCCGATCACCTCGGTCCTCTTTGCATTGGGCGTCACCTGTACCGTAATGGATACCCCACCGGGCATCGGACGGCACCAATCTTTCATCAGGCAGCCGAAGTGATGAGCGATGTGGCGACGCGAAGCGCTATCTGAAGCAGGAGAAGGGCGACAAGAGGTGAAAGATCGACGCTGCCAACCAGAGGAATGATGCGTCGCAGCGGGCGCAGAAGCGGTTCATTCAGGGCGCCGATGAACGGTGCAAGCGGCGCATGCGGGTTCACCCAGCTGAATATGGCTTCAAGAATGATGAGGCCCATGAAGCCGTACAGCACCCATTCGACAAAACGCAAGATGGACAGCAAGACGAGAAACTGTGGATTGAGACTGGACGCAATCAGAAGCTTGACTGCGATGGACAGCACAATGATCAGGACAGCGCCGATCAAGCTCGCCCAGTCATATCCACCTACTCCAGGCAGCATCCGACGCAGCGGTTTGACGAGCCAGTCCGATATGTGAAAAGTAAATTGTGCAAGCGAGGCCGGCGGCCGCACCCGCACTACCTGCATCCAGAAGCGCAGCAATAGCACGCCACCAAGGACGGCGGCAATGGTATCAATGATCAGCGTGAAAATACTATGCAGCACTATTTACTCTCCAAAGTAAAAAACCCGTTGTGCGACGCAAAGTCGCGCAACGGGCATTGTGCCTGAAGTTAATCAGGCGTCCAAGCGAGGCCAGTTATTACGGACGAGTGCCGGTTGGAAACGGCCAAGCCGCTGCCGGATTCAACACTGTCTTTACTGCGGGAGCTGCAGCGGCAGGCTTGGCAGCCGATTTCTTGGCAGCGGCCTTCTTGGGGGCTGCCGCTTTTTTGGCGGCTGGCTTTTTAGCTGCTGCTTTCTTGGCGGCTGGCTTTTTGGCTGCTGCTGCTTTCTTCGCTACCGGCTTTTTAGCTGCTGCTTTCTTGGCCGCTGGCTTTTTGGCTGCTGCTGCTTTCTTCGCTACCGGCTTTTTAGCTGCCGCTGCTTTCTTCGCTACTGGCTTTTTGGCGGCGGCTTTTTTAGCGACTACTTTCTTGGCTGCCGGCTTCTTGGCGGCGGCCTTCTTTGCAGCAGGTTTCGCTGCGGATTTCTTTGCGGCTGTTGCCATTTGTTTCTCCTTCACGTGATGGAAAAAATCAAACTACGAGGTTGG
>JAQGLQ010000394.1 GCA_028292785.1 Noviherbaspirillum sp.
CCATACGTCGACGTGGCCGGCGCCGTACTGTTGTTCGGGAATGTCGCCTTCGAAGTGCATATAGTCCAGCGGATGATCCTCCACATGCACCGCAAGCCGCTTTTCCGACGGATCGAGGCTGGGTCCCTTCGGCACCGCCCAGCTTTTCAGCGTGCCATCGAACTCGAGCCGGAAGTCATAGTGGAGCTTGCGCGCGTCATGCTTCTGCACCACGAAGCGCAGGCGCTCGGCGGGCGCCGCCACTTCGCCTCGCGGCTCGCTCGTGACGCGGAAGTTGCGCTTGGCATGGTAGGCGGACAGCTTGTCGGGCATCGCGGACTCCCTTCGTCAATGGGCCGTCTTCGCGGCGGGCTTGCGGGCGCGCGATGCGCGCTGCGCGGGCGGCGGCTGCTTTTTCGCCGCGGCGCTTCCGGATGAACGCGCGGGGCGCGGCGACACGCCCTGCAGGCTTCGTTTCAGCAGCTCGGTGAGATCGGTATCGTCGGTTTCCATTTCCGGCGCTTCCACCTTCACCTCGGAGATTACATGCGCCTGCCCTTCGTCGAATTTCTTCTTGACGAGCGCCATGATGTCATCGCGGAAGGTATCCTTGAACTGGGACGGGTCCCATTCATCCGACATGCTTTCGATCAGCCGGGTCGCCATCTCGACTTCCTTGGGCTTGACCGCCGCGCCCTTCAAGCCCTTGGGCGGCAGGTCGAGATCGTCCGCTTCCCGCACCTCGGTGGCCCAGCGCAGGGTGTTGAGGACCAGCGCTCCGGGCGTCGGGATCAGCGCCGCGAGATGCTGCTTGTTGTGCAGGACGACCAGCGCGACGCCTATCTTCTTCGCCTTCAGCAGCGCTTCGCGCAGCAGGGCATAGACCTTCTCGCCGCCCTTGGTCGGCGCCAGATAATAGGGTGTTTCAAAGAACAGGAAATTCACATCCTCGGCGTCGGTAAACGAAACGATGTCGATCGTGTGCGTCGATTTCACGTTGGCGGATTTGATTTCTTCGTCGGAAAGGACGACATATTCGTCGTTGTATTTGACCGCCTTGACGATATCGTCCTTGTCGACTTCCTTGCCGGTATCCTTGACCACCCGCTTGTAGCCCACCGCCTGCAGCGTTCCGCGCTTGAGCCAGTCGAAATCGATTTCATCCTGCCGGGTGGCCGGATAAATGGACACCGGCGCATGCAGGAGTCCGAAACTGATTGCTCCTTTCCACATGACACGGGACATGGGCAAGTCCTTTCAAAAGATCAGGAAAGTAAAAAAATATCTCGCAGGGCGGCCAGCCCGGAGTCATATCGAACTGCAATGTTATTTGTTCGACATCCCTTATCTCCGCAAGTTCTTTGGCAAATAGGGGGTGGTTTCCGAATATTTCTCGTTTTTGCGAACAAACTATTCGCATAACTTCGCTTTTTACTTGAATAAAAAGCGTCTATGATTCGCTAGTCGTAAATGGAAGCGAGTCAGCCGGGCTGACAAGAGACGGACCTCGCAGGCCATTTGCACAAGTTCAACCTAATGGAGGATGCATGAAAAAATTCTTGATCGCGATGATGGTGTCGGTAACGGCGCTGTCGGCAGTTGTTACCGAAGCGCAGGCTAAGCGCATGGGTAGCGGCAATTCCGTCGGCAAGCAGTCGCAAAGCGTGGGCCGCCAGGCCCCGATGCAGAACCAGGCGGCACCCGCCGCGCAGGCGGCCGCACCCGCTGCGGCTGCCGCGGCACCGGCCGCCGCGGCTGCCAAATCGGGCGGCATGTGGAAAGGCATGCTCGGCGGCGCATTGCTGGGTCTGGGCCTCGGCGCATTGCTTTCGCACCTGGGCCTCGGCGGCGCCATGGCAAGCATGATCAGCACCATGCTGATGGTCGCGCTGTTCGCTATCGCAGCAATGTTCATCTACCGCATGATTCGCAACAGGCAGCAGGGCGGCGCAGCCGCGAAGAGCGGCTTGCAGCCGGCATGGGCTGGCGCGTCGTCGACACCGGAAATCGGTTCGCGCGTCGAGCCGGTACAGCCCGCCGCACTGCAATCGCCATCGTATGCCGGCGGCAGCAATGTCGCAGGCGCAGCGGCGAGCGCGGCAGCGCCATGGGGCGTGCCGGCGGATTTCGATACCGCGGGCTTCCTGCGCCACTCGAAGACTTACTTCATCCGCTTGCAGGCCGCATGGGACAAGGCCGACATCAACGACATTCGTGAATTCACGACGCCTGAAATGTTCGCTGAAACCAAGCTCCAGCTGCAGGAGCGCAGCGCGTCCGCCAACTTCACCGATGTGGTGTCGCTGAATGCCGAACTGCTGGGCATGGAAACCGCCGGTAATGAGCATATCGCCAGCGTGAAGTTCAGCGGCATGATCCGCGAGGAAGAGCAGGCGTCGGCCGAGCCGTTCGCCGAGGTGTGGAATCTTTCCAAGCCTGCTACCGGCAATGGCGGCTGGCTGCTCGCGGGAATTCAGCAACTGTCGTAACGCAATCGGCCGCCCGGTTCAGCCGCCGCGGCCGGCGAAAACAAGCAAATCAGATTGCCCTTTAACCGCTCGCAGATCATCGCGAGCGGTTTTTTTTGATCCTCATGCATCCGGTCTTTCGACGCGACCCGGGATGCACTCCCGCGAACAGGTCCGCGGTTGAATGACTATCGCCGACAATATAATGCGGAGCGCGCTTCTGATACCCTGTCACGCTGGCGCATCGTCAACGTCCCAGCGGCGGCGCCACTCACCGGACAACATGCATCATGCCTGATCAACATAGATACCAATTCGTCACTTACGCATCGTATTTCCTCGTCGCCGCGGGGCTTCTCATCGTGCTCGAACGAGGCTTGCTGGCGGCGCTGTTTTCCGGACTGCTGGTGTTTTCGCTGGTGCACATGCTCGCCCCCAGGCTCGGCAGGAATCTCGACAGCCAGCGCGCGCGCATGGTCGCCGTCGCATTGCTCAGTACCCTGATCGTGCTGCTGCTGTCGGCCGCGGTGTGGGGCACCGTCGCCTTCCTCCAGAGCGACGCCGGCAGCGTTCAGGGCCTGCTGCAAAAGATGGCCGACATCATCGAGGCGTCGCGCGATCAGATGCCGCCCTGGATCCGGGAGCATGTGCCCGAAGGAACGTTCGCCATCCGCGAACGGATCACCGGCTGGCTGCGCGAGCATGCGGAGCAGGCCAGGACCATCGGCCAGGAAGCCGGCCGCACGATTGCTCACTTCCTCATCGGCATGATCATCGGCGCGATGGCGGCACTGTACGACGCCACCACCACGCCGAATTACCGCCCGCTGGCCGCGGCCCTTCACACGCGCATGGTCAATCTCAGCACTTCGTTCGAGCGCATCGTATTCGCGCAGATACGCATCGCCGGCATCAATGCGATCCTGACCGCAATCTATCTGGTCGTCGTGCTGCCGCTGGCTGGCATCCAGCTGCCGCTGACCAAGACCATGATCGCGATCACCTTCTTCGCCGGCCTGCTGCCGGTGATCGGCAACCTGATCTCCAACACCGTCATCGTGGTGGTCAGTCTGTCGCATTCGCTGTCAATCGCGCTCGCATCGCTGGCGTTCCTGGTCGTGGTCCACAAGCTCGAATATTTTCTCAATGCGAAGATCATCGGCTCCCACATCGATGCGCGCGCATGGGAGCTGCTGACCGCGATGCTGATGATGGAAGCGATCTTCGGCGTGCCCGGCGTGATCGCCGCGCCGGTGCTGTATGCCTATGCCAAGAAGGAGCTGGCCGATCGGGGGCTGGTCTAGCTAAGCCTAACTAAGCGTCCCCGACAATCTGCACGATGCGGCCGGTGCCGCCGCAGTCTTCGCATTTTTCCGCGCCGGCTTTCCTGCCGCTGCCGTTGCATATCGGGCAGATCGCCTCGCCAGTCTGCGGCGTGCCGGGCGCGGCTTCGTCGCCCGGGTTGCGCTGCGCCGCGGCGCTGACCTGGGGAACGGGAGTAGAGGGTGTAATCATGGCTTCCTTTCAGGTTCTGAAACATCATCGCAGCATCGTCGGCACGCGCGCTTCGCGTGCCACCCGCTAATCCTCCGATCCTTGCTTCGCCATCGCGATGCGTATCGCATCCGCATCCGGATCGCCTTTATCGATGGCTTCGAAATACAGCTTCGCCTGCTGGCGCGTCATGTGCGGGGGCAGCGGCGGCACATTCGGATCGGTGAGCACCTCGAGCACGCACGGCCGGTCGGCCGCCAGGGCCGCATCCCATGCCGCGCCCACGTCTTCTTCGCGTTCGACGCGAATGCCTTCCAGTCCGAGCATGCGGGCATAGGCCGCATAGCCAAAGTCGATCAGGTCCTGCGACGGCCGGTATTTCGGCTCGCCCTGCATGCCGCGCTGTTCCCAGGTGACGAAGTTGAGGTCGCGGTTGTTGACCACCATTACCACCAGCTTCGGATCGCCCCAGGTACGCCAGCATTTCGCAATCGTGATCAGGCCATTGATGCCGCTCATCTGCATCGCGCCGTCGCCGACCAGCGCGATGACGTGGCGCCGCGGGTGGGCGAACTTGGCGGCGATCGCATATGGCACGCCGCTGCCCATCGTCGCCAGTCCGCCCGACAGCGACGCCATCATCCCGCGGCGGATGCGCAGGTCGAGCGCATACCAGCTTGCCGCGGAGCCGGAGTCGCAGGTCAGTATGCATTCGTCGGGCAGGCGCTTCGACAGTTCCCAGAACGGGCGCTGCGGATTGATCGGATCGGCCTTGTCCATGGCGCGCCGTTCAAGCACTTCCCACCAGCGCCCTGTGCTCTGCTCGATTTGCCGGCGCCATGCGCGATCGTTCTTGCGCTCGAGCAGGGGCAGCAGCGCGCGCAAGGTATCGCGCGCATCCCCGACCAGGTTGCATTCCATCGGATAGCGCAGGCTGAGCATCCTGCCGTCGATATCGATCTGCACGCCGCGCGCCTGTCCTTCCTCGGGCAGGAATTCGGCATAGGGAAAGCTCGAGCCGACCATCAGCAGCGTATCGCATTCCGCCATCATCTCGAAGCTCGGCCTGGTGCCGATGATGCCGATCGAGCCGGTGACGAAAGGCAGGTCGTCCGGCACCGCGGCCTTTCCCAGCAGCGCCTTGGCGATCCCGGCGCCGAGCGCGTCCGCTACTGCGATCAGTTCGTCGGCCGCATGCAGCGCGCCTGCGCCCGCCAGTATCGCCACTTTGTTTCCGGCATTGAGTATGCCCGCCGCCTGCCGCAGCATCTCGGTCGATGGAACGGTGCTGCGGCCGACGGTGCCGATGCCGGAATGCACCGTTCCGTGTTCGCGCGGCGGCGTCTCCACCGCATCGAGTTCCTGCACATCGTTCGGCAGGATGATGCAGGTGACCGTACGCTGCTCCAGCGCGATGCGGATCGCGCGATCCACCAGATGCCGCACCTGCTCGGGCGTCGTTGCCATCTGTACATATTCATGCGCGACATCCTTGAACAGCGACAGCAGATCGACCTCCTGCTGGTAGTCGCCGCCGAGCGACGCCCGTTTTTGCTGACCGACAATGGCTACCACCGGCTGATGGTCGAGCTTGGCGTCGTACAAGCCATTCAGCAAATGAATCGCGCCCGGCCCGGAAGTAGCCAGGCAAATTCCTGCTTCGCCGGTAAATTTTGCATGCGCGCACGCCTGAAAAGCGGCAAGCTCTTCATGCGCGGTCTGGATGAATTCGATGGTGTCCTGTCGGCCGAACGCGGCAAGAATGCCGTTGATCCCATCGCCGGGATAGCCGTAAACGCGCTTGACCCGCCACTGACTCAAACGCTGCAACAGGAAGTCGCCCACAGTGCTGCCCATGCTGCCGTCCTCTTGAACTCAATGAAGGCAGTCTGATCGCAAGATACATGCCATTAGCGAGCCGTGGTCACGCTCATGAGCGGGCTTCGCTTATGCGGCCTTCTTCACCCAGGCGCTGCACCACCCCTTTGCGGCCACGGTCCTGTTGCCGAATATTGTGCAGGGCGCGCGGCTGCCCGCTTCCTGCGCGGTGGTGTAGAACTGGCAGTTGTCGCAGGTCTGCGACTTGTCGTGCTTCGGAAATTTCTTTTTATCCACGGTGGTCGTGTCCTCGGTGTAGCCGAGACTGACTGCCTGCGGATCTTTCGGGTCGAGCTTTTGCGCGGCCGCTAGCAGCTTCAGCGGGGCGCCTGCAATCGTTACGGCAGCCGCCGTGGAAATCGACCGCAGGATGATGCGGCGCTTGTACTTGATCATTCGGAACTCCTTTGCCGCGCGCGGCATTGGCAGCGTGGGCTGCCGGTGTGAATCCATCTTTTATAGGATGCGGATTGCACGCATGACGATGCGCATGGGCTGAACTTTGAGATGGATCAATTGCGCTTGCAAGCAAACCTTCTCTCGCCGTGCGGGATGCGCTGTCATGCGGCGAATCTCCATCGGTCCCGGCATTGGTTGACAACGAAATTTGCGCGGCCTATATTGGTGCGGCTTGGATTTAAATAAAACCAATTAATACCAATCCATGCGGCGACACCAAACCCGTGCAGACCCGCCGACATCGCTGTCGGTCTGCCGCAACCACTTTGACCGAGACTAAAAAGATGGCCGCCAGATATTCCCTGCTTCGACGCTGCTTCGCTTTCGCCGGCCTGATCGGGGCCGCCATGCTGGTCCATGCCGCCGATGATCCGTGGCCATCCCGGACTATCACGATGATCGTGCCGTTTCCGCCGGGCGGCGTGGCCGACACCGTGGCGCGCCCCGTGGCGCAGGCCATGTCGCGCGAACTCAGGCAGCCGGTCGTGGTGGAGAACAAGGGCGGCGCCGGCGGCGGCATCGGCATGGCGCAGGTCGCCAAGGCGCAACCGGACGGCTATACGATACTGATGTCGCTGTCGTCGATGACCACGATTCCCGAGGCCGACAAGCTGCTTGGCCGTTCGCCGCAGTTTCAGTTGTCGCAGCTGAAGCCCATCGCGCGCTTCACCGCCGATCCGACGGTGCTCGTCGTGCGCGCCGACAGTCCCTGGAAAACTGCGAAGGAATTTGTCGAAGCCGCGCGGGCGAAGCCGGGCGGCTACAGTTTCAGTTCATCCGGCAATTACGGCACCATGCATGTGCCGATGGAGATGCTCAAGAGCACCGCCAACGTACGCATCCTGCATGTGCCGTACACCGGCGCCGGCCCGGCGATACTGGGCCTGCTGAGCGGGCAGGTCGACGCCGTCGCCACCGGGCCGGCGAGCGTGGTGCAGCATATCAAGTCGGGGAAACTGCGCGCCCTGGCGCACTGGGGCAATGCGCCGCTCGCCTCGCTGCCCGACGTGCCCAGCATGAAGCAAGCCGGCTATCCGATCGAGTACGCGCAATGGTCGGGCCTGTTCGTGCCCGCCAACACGCCCGATGCGGTCGTCGAGAAAATCCGCGACGCAGCGCGCAAGGCGGCCGAGGACCCTGCGGTGCGCAATA